>JBBPYG010000089.1:0-25891 GCA_038200085.1 Candidatus Limnocylindria bacterium
GACTCCGACATGGCTCAGAGGTGGGTGGCGCTTGCGAGGGCGACAGGGGTGATCGGGCTGGCGGCAGGAGTCGTCTTGTTCGCCCGGATCATCGCCGTCTCCTCGGTGGGCGAGCCGCCTTTGGACGCCAGCAGCGAGGCGTCTGCGACGTTCGTCACGTGGCCGATGTCTGACAGCAACCGTGGCAGCAACGCCGGCGGATAGCGGGTGCGGCGGCGAACGTGCGGCAAGCGAGTCGTCAATGTTCACGGTGCTCCTCGGACACGCGCGGACGGGGGCGGACGTCCTGGGCCGGGCTCACGATCGGCTGGTCCAGGTTCGAATCTTGGCGGGCCCACGGGATCAGTCGGCTCGCCGGTAGTGCATGCGGCGCACGGCACCGCCGGGTCGGACGCGGTCGGGCGACTGCCGTGTCACGGGAGGCGTGCGGACGATGAAGTCGACCGCGTCTCCGGGATCGTCGAACGACCTCACGAGGTCCGCGTAGCCGTCGCGTCGCGCGTACGCGCTGAGAAGATCGAAGCTCGACGAGCCGAGCGGAGCGAGCAGCACCATGGGGCTGCGGTGGCCGCCCACCCAGTAGCTGTCCTGCTCCGCGGCCTGAAACACCTCCCGCACGGTGCCAGGCGTGTCGCTCGCGATGACCACGCCATGGCTGCCGATCGCGATGAGCCCCTCCTCGCGCATGCTGTTTGAGAAGTACTTGGCGATGTGCGAGCTGAACACGTTCACCGGCTCGTCCGGGTATACCCATGTGGGCACACCGAGGCTGTCGGCGCCGTTCGGCAACGCCTCGATCACCCGCCGCGTCGCCTCGATATATCCCGGATGGTCCGACTCGAAGACCGGGGCTTCTTTCAGGATCGCGATCGCGCGGTCCAGCGCGTCCCCGTCTTCGTACCCCGACAGATAGGCGCCGAGATTCGCCGCCTCCATGAGCCCAGGGCCGCCGCCGGTGGCCACGAGAAAGCCGGCGCGCGCGAGCCGCCATCCGATCTCCGCGACGAGCGCATACTGAGGGTCGTCACGGGGCGTCGAGTGGCTTCCCATGACTCCCACAACCCTGGGGGCCGTACCGCCCTCTCCCGCGAGCGCCGCGGTCAGCGCGCGGTCGATCCCGAAGTCATGCAGGCGTTGCGCGATCGCCTCGGCCGCGGAGGCCGGATTGCGGCCCCCGACAGCGATGAAGTGGCGCGAGATCCTTCGGTCCAGGGACCCATCCGGGTCGCGCGGTGTGTAGCCCTCCATCAGCTCCGCGGCCGTGTAGAGACCCTTGCGCAGGGGGTCGAAGGGCTCCGGTCGCCGGACCACGTCGGCCAGCGTACGGGGGGACCGGTCTGGTCGATAGCTCCGCTCTCTGATGCCTCAGCGGCGCCGGCGCGCCCACGGGGCGCCGGCTCTGAAAGCTCTCCCTTCCGGCGCTCTGCAGCGCCCCTGTCTAGACGCGGTCCTTCTTGCTGGACTGCGGAGGGGTGATCCCGAGCTGACCGAGCATCTCGGCCGGGTCATACTCGCGCCGCTCCAGGGCGATCTGGCCACGCTCATTAAGGGTGATCGAGATCGCGCCGCGCTGGTCAACACGCTTGTTCGTCGCCGGGATCTCGCCGGCGGGTGACGCGATGGGTCCATCGTTCGTCCGCTCATCCTCACTTCGGCCGTAGGGCTGCGGTCTTCCTTCGCGGTGACGTTGGTGGTCTCCATCCTCACGTCGGAGAACCCGCGGAAGAAGTTCCGGTTCTCCCCTGGCCTGATGATTCGCCGTTCGGATTATCGACGCCGCGTTCGAAGCCGCGCTCATTCAGGTACTTGCTACGACGCTCGGTGTTTGCTGGCGCGGCTTCGGGATCATCAACGCCCGAACGATGACCACGACCGCGAGCTCCTGGACAAGCCCGCCGCCTTTGCGACCTCGCTCTGACGACGCAACTCCTCGATCGCCGTGGGTCCGATCCTCCGCCAGTCGTGCCCGGTAGATGACCCCCGTGCGGCAGTACGCCCAGCTTCGCTCGTGGACAAGGGTGTCCGCGCTGCCTTTCGCTGACGCAGCGTGCGCTGTCGCAACGCAAACGTAGTCGACGAGACGCCCATTCATCGATCGCCTCCCCAGACCGCGGCCATCAGCGTAGCGAGCGCGGAAGCGAGCGCCACTCCCCTCACCCTCCGGAGAGTCGGACTTATCCACAAGATGAGCCGATCGTCAGCCTACGACGGCCGCCTGTGCCGTCGTGAGGTCTCGGGCCCTGGAAACGCGGGGCGGGCGGAGGAGCGCAGGGCGTTCGGTGTTCATTTCGAGAAGGTCCCTGGGCCCACTCCATTGACGACGGGCGCCGTGGACGGGAACGTGCATAGCTCCGATCCAGGCAAAGAGCCGCCGCGGAATCCTTGGCGCAGGCGGACTCGTAAGGGAGATGTTGGTGAACGGGCCGCCGGCCACTCTCCGCACGGAACCGCTCACCGAGAGCGAGCGTGATGTCCTTTCGGACCTCCTTACCTTGGCTCAACACCACGATCTCGTCGTCGTAAAGGCTTGGCGCGCGGTCACTGACGCGCTCATCAACGTGCGAGGCCGCACGGCCAATCCGCTCCAGATCGAAGTCAAGCTACGCGACTGGGAAGGCGAGATCACGGATCTGCATGCGACAATCGCCCGCGCCGCGCTCGAGCACGGGGCTCTGTACGGCCAGTTCGAAGCCGGGGCGCACGGGGTGCTCATCGAACTTCAGGGCGAGGAACTCGAAACGACGCTCAAGCCGATCTTCGAGGAGTCAGGCATAGGCCATCGTTTTTTTCGCGATCGCCCGGTGGCCACGGGGGAAGGGCAGCGCAGCCCGCGCAGCTAAGCGCCGGACACCGGACGTACGGCATGCGCGAGAGGCGGCGTCAAGGCGCCTGTTCCGACCGGACGCGAGATCACGATCTTTGACCGCTACTGGGCCTACTGCCGTGCCGGCGCGGACGGCGATCATCAGTGGCAACGCGTCGCGCCTGTTGATGACGCTACCGCACGGTCGCTTCAGGGAGGCGGACCCGCGGCCCAGCCCCGATGAACATCATCGCGGCGGCGGCGAGGGAAACAAGGGCTGGACCAGCGCCTGGCCGCGCAGCTGGTCGCGCCGGCCATACCAGCCTTGGAGCGCGAGCGCGAGAACGAAGATGACCGCGCCCGCCAACGCCGCGAGCGTGGTTCCCCCGCGAAGCTGGATCGCCGCGATCGAGGCGATGACCCCGGCGACCACCGAATTCAAGACGCCGATCACTGCCGGGGTGGCCGCGAGGCCGTGGATGACCGGATTGACATTCGGCGCGAGGGCCATCGTGATCCCGATGCCACGCACGTCGTCGTGCGCGCTCATCACGAAGTATTTCTCGAGGTCAGGCGCCAGCTCGAGGTAGGCGCCGCGGATGCGGTTCATTCCCATCACGCACAAGGCGTCGTGGTAGTTGGAAGCGCCCAGCCGCACGGCGGTCATCACGCCCACGAAGAGGACGACGGGGAGGATCACGAGGGCGAAGAGGACGAACCCCTCCCCGAACGCCGAGGCCTGCGCGACGAGCGCGAGGGCAACGATCGCTCCCGAAAGCGTCGACAGGAACATCCCGGCGCGGCTGAACGACTCGTTCCAGGCGAGCGAGCGCGACGCGAGCAAGCTCCACTGCTCGGTGGACAGGATCTGGAGGCGCATGGACGCCGAGGTGACCTCGGGAGGCGTGGTCTGGGCGGAGCTCGGGGAGGGTGCCGGCTCGGCCCCGATGCCCGTGCCCGCGGTGACGCGCTCGAACGACATTCGCGCACAGTATCAACGGCGCGATGCGCGATGATTGATGGCCTCGCAGTGCACGGGTTGCGCGCGGTCGTGGTGGCAGGGGTGCTGTGGCTGTCGTGCACCGATGGCGGCGCGACGGCGCCGCCGGCGCCTTCCGCCGCGACCGGGCCGGCTCAACAGCCGGATTGCGCCTCGGCGACACCCTTCGTCATGGACTCGTTCTCGGGCCCGAGCGGCGCCGCCCTGACCGCCCACACTGGCGAGCGGGGCGCGGCGTGGGCGGATTGGACCCAGGCCGCGGGACGGGCGCAGCTGACGGCGGGCATGCGGGTGCGGGCGTCGGCCGCCGGACCGCACGCCGTCCTGACGGCGAGCGGCACACCTCCGGGTCCAGACTACGAGGTGTCGGCTGATTTCCACGTGGTCTCGCTCGCCGAGACCACCCTCATCGGGGTGCTCGCGCGCCGGGACGACAACGCCGACTCCGAGTACATGGGCTGGTACAACAGCGCCTCCGCCACGTGGGGCATCGCGCGGCGGCTCGGCGGGACCGGCATCACGGTCGGCGGCACGTATCCGCAGACGCTCGCGGCGGGCGGCACCTACCGCGTCGCCCTGCGCGTGCGCGGGAGCCGGCTCTCGCTGCTCGTCGACGGCGCCGAGCGCGTGAGCGGGACCGACACGAGCATCGAGGCGCCGGGGCGGGCCGGTATCCGCATGGCCCAGGCCGGAAGAGCAGGGGATGACGTGGGTGTGCAGCTCGGGAACTTCCGCGCCGCCGGCTGCGCCCCCTGAGCGGACCACGGGCGCCATCGACCGATCGAGCGGCGCGGCGGGTGCAGAGCCCGTCCGGCGATATGCTATCGGCGGTTCGTCACTGGCGCGGCTGCTTCCACGCGACGGACGCGCCAGTGCTGCGCGCCACGCGCGAGGAAGGAAAGGCGATTGGGTAAGGTCATCGCCATCGCGAACCAAAAGGGCGGTGTCGGCAAGACGACCTGCGCCATCAATCTGGGCGGCGCGCTCGCGTCCTCCGGAAGTCGCGTGCTGTGTATCGATCTCGATCCCCAGGCGAACCTCTCCGTCGGGCTCGGCGTTGACCTCAACACGCTCGAACGGGGCATCGAGGACGTGCTGGTCGACCCGGGGATCACCCTGTCCTCCATCATCCAGCGCACGCGGACGCCGAACCTCGACGTGGCACCGGCGACGATCGAGCTGTCGGCGGCGGAGGTCGAGCTCTTCACGGCGATCGGGCGGGAGATGGCGCTGCGCGACAAGCTCGGCAGCGAAGTGGTCGGCATGTACGACTACGTTTTCATCGACTGCCCGCCGACGCTCGGCCTGCTGACGCTGAACGCCCTCGTGGCCGCGGACGGCGTGATCATCCCCGTCCAGACGCAGTTCTACGCTCTCAAGGGCGTGGCGGCGCTGCTGAAGATCATCAAGACGGTGCACGCACGGCTCAACCCCGAGCTTGCAGTGCTCGGTCTGTTGCCGACCTTCTACGACGGCCGCACGATCCTCGGAAGGGACATGCTCGAGTCGCTCAATTCGCTGGGCGACCACCAGGTCTTCCAGACCGTGATCCGCCAGTCCGTGAAGATAGGCGAGGCGCCGACCGTGGGCGTTCCCATCACCGCCTACGAGCCGCGCTCGGACGCGGCCAAGAGCTTCCACGCTCTCGCGCGCGAGGTGGAGCATGCCCTGAACGGGACCGGGCCGGAGCCTCGCGGACACGGCGCGCAGGCACCCGAGGTCGAGGCCACCCAGGCGCAGGCACCGGACTCGGGAGCCCGCGACGCGCGGCCGGCGGAGGCGCAGCCCTCGGCCGAGCAGGTGCCGGATGCCGACGCGCGCGAGCCGGAGGTCAGCCATGCGCAATGACCGCACGCCATCCACTGGCCGAGGCGGCCTGCCCCTCGCGACGGAGGTGGGCGTTGCTGAATAACCGCAAGTCGTTCCGCGACGCGGGCAGCCGGATCGTGCACCAGGAATCGGAGTCGGCGCCAGGGATGATCAGTCTCCTGTCGGCGCGCGCGCCGACCGCCGTGCGCGAGCTGCCCCTCGCGAAGGTCGTGCCGAACCCCGGTCAGCCACGGATGACCTGGAACGAGGAGACGCTCAAAGAGCTCGCCGCGTCCATCCGGGAGCACGGGGTGCTGCAGCCGATCCTGGTGCGGCCCGCGGGCGACGCCTACGAGATCATCGCCGGGGAGCGGCGCTGGCGGGCGTCGAAGATCGCCGCGAAGGAGACGATCCCCGCGATCGTCGAGCGCTTCGACGATGCGACGGCGCTCGAGATCGCCCTCATCGAGAACCTCCAGCGCGAGGATCTCTCACCGCTCGACGAGGCCGTCATCTACCAGAAGATGACCGGCGAGCTCGGCTACTCCATCCGGAACCTCGCGACGAAGCTCGGCAAGGACAAGGGCTACGTCGAGAACCGGCTCCGGCTCGCGACCGCGCCCGACGACGTTCGCGAGATGGTGGCGCAGCGCTACGACACCCTCACGGCGGCCTACGAGCTCATGAAGGTCGACGACCGGCGGCGGCGCCGGGCGCTGGCCAAGCGTGTCCTATCGGGAGACCTCACTCTCTCGAAGCTGCGGTTCCGCGTGGAGCGGGTGCTGAACCCGGGACAGGCGGAATCGAGGCCGGCGCCCGAGGTGCCGAAGCTCAAGGACGACGCGCTGATCGTCGCCACGCGTCAGCTGAACGAGGCGCTCGGCGATCTCGCTCGCGCCGTCGGCAACGAGGCGCAGGGCATCCCCGAGGCCGACCGGCAGAACCTCGCCAAGTTCCTGACCATCTCGCGCGCGCGCCTCGACAACGTGGTTGCCCGCCTCCGCTCCCGCTGAGGGCGACCGCGCCCGAGGGCTGAGCTTCCGCGCGGGAATGATCTCGTTCGGCCTGATGGTCGCGGTGATCGTGGCCGCGACGGCGGGCCTGCTCGTGCTGCTGGACCCGCGCGCACAGGCGTTCTGGGCGGGGCGGCTGAACGACGCGGCGATCCTGGTGCGGGTGCTGATCGGCCGCTAGAGCGCCGCTACTCCGCCCGCTCGCGCTCGATGGGGACGGCGCGCGGCGACAAGGTGCGGAAGCGCGAGCGCGCGTCCTGGACGATGAACGCGGCCGTGACCGCGAGGAGAGCGGTCGACAGAAGCGCCAGTGCGCCGTCCGTGGTGAGGGCCTGAGCCACTTCGGTCATCACGGCCTGTAACGCGGTCACGCCCGGGATGCTACGCCGTCAAGCGCAGGGGCGGGCGAGCGGCCTTTACCTGGGCGACCCTCCGGCCGTCCACGGCGGTCACCTGGAAGCGAAAGCCCTCGACGTCCACCGCGTCGGCCACGACGGCCACGCGCCCGAGCCGACCGAAGACCATCCCGCCGACGGTGTCGTAGGGCTCGTCCTCCAACTCCAGCCCCAGGTGATCGCGGAGGTCGGCGAGCGAGGTCAGGCCGTCGATGATGTAGACGCCCGGCGATTCCTCGCGGAAGGGAGGGCCGCCTCCGTCGAACTCGTCCCGCACGTCCCCGACGAGCTCCTCGAGAACGTCCTCGAGGGTGACCAGGCCGGCGGTGCCGCCGAACTCGTCGATCACGATGGCGAGCTGCGCGTGCTGGCGCCGGAACTCCGCAAGCGCCTGGTCCAGGTGCATCGTGTCCGGGATCGCCGGGACGCGGCGCATCACGTCGCGCGCCAGCCGGGGCTCTCCGGCGCTCATCCCGACGATGTCCTTGAGGTGGAGCACCCCGACGATATGGTCGAGGTCCTCGCGGTACACCGGGTACCGCGTGAAGGGCTGCTCCTGGGCGATGCGGACCAGGCCATCGAGCGGGGTGTCGTCGGGAACGGCCTGGATCTCGGTGCGCGGCACCATGACCTGGCGGACCAGGCGGTCGGCGAAGTCGAGCGCATTCCCGACGATCACGCGCTCGGACTCCTGGAGCACGCCCTTCCGCGCCGAGATGGCGACGAGCATCTTCAGCTCTTCCTGGCTGTGCGCGTCGAGCTCCGATGTGGGCTTGATGCCAAAGAGCCGCACGACCGCGTTCGCGCTGTTGTAGACGAACCAGATGAACGGGTACATGACCTTGAAGAAGACGTTCAGTGGATACGCACACCAGAGCGCGAGGGTGAGCGAGCGCTGGATCGCGAGGTACTTCGGCGCCACCTCGCCGACGACGATCGTCGCGTAAGTGATGAGGCCGAACGACACGGCGAAGCTGACGACATGGAACGCCGTCTCGGAGTACTGCGCGACAAAGCCGAGGAGGGGCTCGATGAGCCGTGCGACCGTGGGCTCGCCGACGAGACCGAGCGCGAGCGAGGCCAGGGTGACGCCCAGCTGGGACGCCGAGATGTACTCGTCGAGGCGCGCGCTGATGCGCGCGGCGAGCTTGGCTCTGGCGCTTCCCCCGGCGACGAGCTGATCGATCTGCGTGCCGCGGACGCGGACGAAGGAGTACTCCGCCGCGACGAAGAACGCGTTGGCGAGGACGAGCACAACGAACACGAGGATCGCGGGTAATCCCGCGCCGGCATCCATGCCGCTCCGATTTTCCCACGTACACTGGGCTTGTGCGCGTGCTCGTCCGGCTCTTCGCGTCGTATCGGGAAGCGGCGGGCGTCGGCAGTGTTGACCTCGAGCTGCCCGCGCACGCGACGGTGCGCGATGCGGTGGCGGCGATCGTCAGGGCCCACCCACCCCTCGCCCGCGGCGCACGCCTCGTGATCGCGCGCAACAGGGAGTACACCCGGGACGACGAGCCGCTGAATGACGGCGACGAGGTGGCGCTGATCCCGCCCGTTTCCGGCGGCTCGGCCGCCGCGGCGCTCGGTGCGCCGATCCTCGTGACGGCCGACGCGCTCTCCGTCGACCGGGTCCTCGCGTGCGTTCGCGACGCGTCGTTCGGGGGCATCGTGGTGTTCCTCGGCACCGTCCGCGACCACAACGACGGCCGCGCGGTGTCCCACCTGGAGTACGAGGCGTACGCCGAGATGGCGGAAGCGAAGATGCGCGAGATCGCCGCGGCGCTCGAGCACGACCACGCGCCGCTGCGCGTCGCGATGCATCACCGTACCGGCGACCTGGTCATCGGCGACACGGCCGTGATCGTCGCCGCCGCGGCGCCGCACCGGGACCCGGCATTCGCCGCCGCGCGCGCGGCGATCGACGAGCTGAAGGCGGTCGTTCCGATCTGGAAGAAGGAGTACACCGAGGACGGCTCGATCTGGATCGAGCCGCACGCCTGACCTGATCGGCCAGGAGGCGATCGCCACCGAGCTCGAGCGCATCTGCGGCCCGGACAACGTGTTCTGGCGGCCAGAGGACCTGATCGTCTTCGAGTACGACGCCGGTTTCGATCGGCACCCGCCGTCCGCGGTCGCGGTGCCCCGAAGCGCGGAGGAGGTCGCGGCCGTCGTTCGCGCCGCGCGCAAGGCGGGGCTGCCAGTGGTGCCGCGTGGCGCGGGCACGGGGCTCTCCGGCGGCGCCGTCGCGTGCGCGAACGCAGTCGTCGTGTCCACGTCGCGGCTGCGCCGCATCGTCGAGATCGATGCGGGGGCGCGGGCCGCGCTCGTCGAGCCCGGCGTGACGAACCTCGGGCTCTCGGAGGCGGCGCGTGCGCACGGCCTCTTCTTCGCGCCCGATCCCGCGAGCCAGCGCGTGTCGAGCGTCGGCGGCAACATCGCGACGAACGCGGGCGGACCGCACGCGCTGCGCTACGGCTCCGTCGTGAATCACGCGCTGGGCCTCGAGGTGGTGCTCCCGGACGGCGAGCTCGCGACCTTCGGCGGGCTGGCGCCGGATCTTCCGGGCCTCGACCTGGTGCCGCTCATCGTGGGGAGCGAGGGGACCCTGGGGATCGTGACGAAGGCCTGGGTCAGGCTGCTGCCCCTCCCCGAGGACGTCCGCACTTTCGTCGCGCTGTTCCCGGACGTCGACGCCGGCGCGCGCGCCGCCACGGACATCATCGCCGGCGGCATCGTGCCCGCCGCGATGGAGATGCTGGACCGTACGACCATCCGCGCGGTGAACGACGCCTTCGACGCGCACCTGCCGGCGGAGGCCGGCTCGCTGCTCCTCGTGGAGGTCGAGGGCCTCCGTGAGGAATGCGCGGCTGCGGGCGCCGCCATCGTCGCGCGCTGCGAGCGCAGCGGCGCCTTCGGCGTGAGCGCCGCGACCGATGCGGCGGAGCGGGCGCTGCTGTGGAAGGCGCGCAAGCTCGGCTATCCGGCGCTCGCGCGCATCAAGCCCAACAACTATCTCCACGACGCCGTCGTGCCGCGCACGAAGCTGCCCGAGGTGCTGCGCGCGGTCAACGAGATCGCCGATCGCTACGGCTATATCACGGCCAACATGTTCCACATCGGCGACGGAAACCTGCACCCGATCCTCCTGTTCGACGCGCGGACGGAGTCGATCGACCGCGTGATGGAGGCGAGCGCCGAGATCCTGAAGGTCGCCATCGATGCCGGCGGAACGCTCTCTGGCGAGCACGGGATCGGCCTCGAGAAGAACCACTTCATGTCCTGGGTCTTCGCGCCAGACGACCTCGCGGCGATGCGGCGCGCGCGATCCGCATTCGACCCCGACGGAGCGATGAATCCTGGAAAGATCTTTCCCGGCGGCGCCGAGTGCGCCGACATTCCCACCGACCGCATCAAGCGCCATCTCGCCGAGGGCATGTGGGTCTAGAGGAGTACCGCGTCGGCACCGCGACGCCTGCCGGTTCGGAGCGCCCGCGGACTGTCGACGAGGTCGCCCAGGCGATCGCGCGCGCGAATGAGGCTCGCGACGCGCTGGTGCTGTGGGGCGGAGGCACGCGGATCGGCGTCGGCGACGACCCGGCGCGCTACGACGTCGCCGTCGACCTTCGGTCCCTTGCGGGCGTGGTCGATCACGAGCCTCACGACCTGGTCATCACCGTGCGCGCCGGGACGACGCTCGCGGACCTCGAGCGGACGCTGGCCGCGCATGGCCAGCGGTGGCCGGTCGAGGCCGGAGACCCTGGCCGCGCGACCGTCGGCGGGACGGTCGCCGGCGCGGCGGACGGCCCGAGCCGGCTGCGGTACTTCCACCCGCGGGATTGGGTGATCGGCGTGCGCGCGGTGCTCGGCGACGGGACGGTCACGAAGGCGGGCGGGCGCGTCGTGAAGAACGCCACCGGGTACGACCTCACCAAGCTGTACAGCGGGTCGTACGGGACGCTGTGCGCGATCGTCGAGCTGAGCCTCAAGCTCACCGCGCGTCCCGAGCGCGCCGCGAGCCTGCGCGCCAGTCTGCCGTCCGTCGCCGCGGCGCTGGCGATCGCGGACGACCTCCTCTCGACCGGGATCCCGCTCGACGCCCTGGCTATCCTGCGCGAGCGCGATCCGGATGACTCCGAAGGTCCGCGGACGAGCCTCCTCGTGCGCCTCGCCGGAACATCCGGAGGTGTCGATCGCCTGCGCTCGCTGGTGCTCGGCAGGATGCGGGCGAGCGACGTCGACGCCGCGGTGTGGGGCAGCCTGGCTGCGCTCCCGCTGCGCCGGCCCCTGTCGCTGCGCGCCGCGTACCGCCCCACGCCCGGCTTCGCGCCCGACCTCGCGGGGTGCGACGCGCTGCACTATCCGGGGGTGGGCATCTCGCACCTCTTTCCCGACCGGGCGGGCCCTGGCATCACCGCGCTGCGCGCCGCACTCGAGGCGCAAGGCGGGGCGCTGGTCATCGAGCGCGCGCCGGCGGATGTCCGCGCCGATCTCGGAAGTTGGGGCCGCGCGCGGAGCGCGAGCGCCGTCTCCGCCGCGCTGAAGTCCCGCTTCGACCCGCGCGGCGTCCTCGCACCCGGCCGCGTGCCGGCGTGACGGTCTCGCCGATCCGGCTGAACAGCGACGACCTGCAGCAGTGCATCCACTGTGGGATGTGCCTCGAGGCGTGCCCGACGTATCGCATCACCGGGCTCGAGACGGAGTCGCCACGCGGACGCATCCATCTCATGGGCGCGCTCGCGTCGGGGAGGATCGAGCCAACTCCGGCGACCCGCACCCACCTCGACCGCTGCCTCGCGTGCCTCGCGTGCGAGGCGGTGTGTCCGTCGGGCGTGCCGTATTCGCGGCTCATCGAAACGACGCGGGCCGAACTCGCTCGCCGCGATCGCGCGCGCGAGCGCGGGCCGACGGCGCTGGTCCGCGACCTCGTACTGCGGGGCATCTTCAGCCACCCCGCCCGGCTCGACGCGGCCGCGGCGATCCTTTCCACGTACGAGCGCACGGGGCTGCGCTGGCTCTTGTGGCGATCGGGTGCGAGGCGCCTCCTGCCGGCCGGGCTTCGCCGGCTCGAGGGGCTCCTGCCGCCTCTGGGACGGCCGCGCTACCGCCGACAAGCCGCGCCGGCTGCGCCGACCGCGCGGGTCGCCCTGCTCCTGGGCTGCGTCATGCGCGTCGCCTACGGCGACGTCCACACCGCCGCCGCGCGGGTCCTGGGGCACCTCGGCGTCGCGGTCGTGGAGGCGCCGGACCAGGTCTGCTGTGGGGCGCTGCACGCGCACGCCGGGGACCGCGACGAGGCGCGCCGCCTGGCGCGTCGCAACATCGCGGCGTTCGAAGGCGGCGGGGTCGACGCCATCGTCGTGGACGCCGCTGGATGCGGCGCGCACCTGAAGGGCTACGGCGAGCTGCTCGCGGACGACGCGGAGTGGTCGGAGCGAGCCGCCTCCTTCGCCGCGAAGGTCCGCGACGTCACCGAGTACCTCGCCGCGATCGTCGGTTCCCGGCGACTGGGCCGCCTCGACATGCGCGTGACGTACCAGGACCCGTGTCACCTCGCCCACGCGCAGCGGGTCCGCGGCGCGCCGCGCGCGCTGCTCGGTCGCGTCGACGGACTCCAGCTCGTGGAGATGACCGACGCGGACGTCTGCTGCGGGAGCGCCGGCTTCTACAACGTCACGCAGCCCGAGTACGCGGACCGTCTGGGCCGCGACAAGGTGGACGCGGTGCTCGCCACCCGGCCCGACGCCGTCGTCAGCGCCAATCCCGGGTGCATGCTCCAGATCGAGGCGGGCCTTCGCGAACGCGGGCGCGCCATCCCCGCGCTTCACGTCGTCGAGGTCCTCGACCGCGCCCTCGTCGGCCGTTGAGGGCCCGGCGCGCGCTCACGATCCTCCTCAGCACCGTCGCGACGATCGTCCTCGTTCTCGCTTTCCTCTTCGTGCCGCTCTCGCTGGCGACGGGGCATCCGGATCACGTCGCCGTCGAGCTCGTCCTCGTTGTGCTGACGCTGGGCTACCTGATGCGGGTCATGCGGCGCGACCGCGCGTCGCGGCGCGCCGCGGAGGCCGCGCTGCCGCCGGAGCGTCGTCCGGTCCGGCGGGCGCCACGGCAGCCGGTCACCTTTCAGCTGCGGGAGACGCTCGTCGCTTTCGCGATCTGGTTAGTGGTGGTTCTCGCGCTGGGCGCCTTCGTTCTGCAGCTGCCGCTCGCGGTGAACGCGGGGGCCGCGATCTTTGCCGCGTTCATGCTCGCGACGCTCACGGTGACGGGCCGCCACATGATGTTTCGGCTCACCATGGACGAATCCGGGGTCGACGCATCCGGGGGGCTGCGGCCTTCCAAGGGCCCCCCGGGTTCCCGCGACTGAAGGCGCCGGGGAGTGGCTACTTCTCGAGCTTGCTGAGCACGAACGCGAGCAGGAAGCCAAGCACCGTGATGAGGCCCGCGAAGTCGTGGGCCTCATCGAAGGCCTCCGGGATCATCGTGTCCGCGAGCATGGCGAGGATCGCGCCCGCGGCGACCGCCGTGGTCGCGGCGGTGACCTCGTCGGAGAAGCCGCCGAAGACGAGGTTCCCCAGCAGCGCGGCGAGTCCCGAGACGAGCGCGATCGCGGACCACACGCCGAAGACGTAGGTCTTCGACCGGCCCGCCTTTTTCATCCCCGCCGAGCTCGAAAGGCCCTCGGGGATGTTCGACAGGAAGATGGCGATCACGGTGACGAGGCTCACGGCCCCACCGGTGATCATGGTCACGCCGATGACGATGGACTCGGGAATGCCATCGAGGAGCGCTCCGACCGCGATCGCGATCCCGCCCCCGCCGGAGTCCTTGTCCGAGGATTGGTGCTCGCCACTTCGCTTGCGATGACGCGCGCCGCGGTGCGAGATGTACCAGTTGGCCGCGGTGTAGACGGCCGCGCCGCCGACGAAGCCGACCGCGGTCGAGGCGAATCCCCCGCGCTTGTAGGCCTCGTCCATCAGGTCGAACGCGAGAGCCGAGATGAGCACGCCCGCTCCGAAGGCCATGATGCCGGCGACCACCCGCCGTCCGACGCGGGCGAAGTACCCGATCGCCGCGCCGATGAGCAGGGCCGAGCCGGCGAGCAGTCCCCACCCGCCCGCCTGGAGCCAGGTCGGCATCGCGACCTACGCCGTGCCGCTCGCGCACGCGCCCGTGCGGCCGGCGCGCGGCACCGCCCGCATCAGGCTGACCGTCGCACGAGGCGTCCGACGATCGCGTAGAGAGCACCCGCGATCAGGAACGACGGGATCGTCGCGCCGACCGGCGATGCGAGCGGATACGGAAGCGTGAGCGCTCCGACGGCGGCTCCGAACGCGTCCTCCCACGGACCGAACGTCGTCGGGCTGATCCACTGATAGAGGACGAAACCGATGGCCCAGACGATCACCGCCGGGATGTTGAGCGTCGCTCGCGAAGGGAACAGCGCCGCTCTGTCGATGCGCCCGGGGCGGACGATGAAGTGGTGTGCGGCGATGATCGCGAGAAGCGGAACGAACACCGAGCCAAGAAGTAGGAGGAAGCCCTCGTAGTCGCTCGTGCGCAGCACGATCGATAGGATGAGCCCGATCGCGCCGACGAGGACGATCAGCGCCCGCTGCGAGACGCGGGAAAGCAGGTTCTGCGCTGACACGGCCGCCGAGTAGATGTCGGCGAAGCCCTGGTCCGTCTCGTCGACGAGCACGACGAGCAGCGCGACCCAACCGAGCGCGTACGCGCTGAGCGCGACGACGAGCTGCTCGTTGAGACCGAGTGGATCCGTCTCGAGCGCCAGCACGAGGAGGGCGCCCAGCGCGAAGAACGCGACGTTCGCGAAGAAGTAGCCGCCGAACGTGCCCCAGAACGACGCGCGACGGTCCTTCGCGAAGCGGTTGTAGTCGGCCACGAGCGGGAACCACGAGATCGGCAGCGAGACGACGAGATCGACGCCGGCCCAGAACGAAAGCTCGCCGGTGCCCCGCGCTGCGAGGATGCCGCCGAGGTCGTAGCGCGTCGCGAGAAAAGTGAATAGACCGACCGTCGTGAGCAGCATGACCCACACCGCGAAACGCTCGAGCCACTGGCGCACCACCACGAGCGGTCCGCCGAGCGCGAGGGCGGTGCAGAACACACCGAAGAAGGCCGCCCACACGGGGTACGCGTCGATGCCGAACGCCGCGCGCGTCAGCGCGTTCGCGAGCTGCGCCATGACGATGAGCTCGAAGCTGGTCCAGCCCACGAGCTGCACCACGTTCAAGACGGTGGGCACCGCGGACCCGGCGAGGCCGAGCGTCGCGCGCGTGAGGACCATCGTCGGTACGCCGGCGTCGGTCGAGAGGTACGCGGCCAAGGCGAGGAGGGCGGAGCCGATCGCGCTGCCGGCGACGATCGCGAGCATCGCCTCGCCGGTACCGAGCCCGGGAACGAGGAACGCGCCGGCGACGAGGACGAGGAGCCCGACGCCCAGGTCTCCCCACAGCACCGCGAGGTCGAGCGCGCCGAGGCGCCGCTGCGCAGCAGGAACGGGCTCGATGCCGCGCGTGACGGAATGGGTGGCCGTCGTCATGACTGTCCCTCCGCCGGTATGACCCGGATCAGGTTCGAGGCGTCTGGGCTCTCCCACTCTCAGCCTGGTATTTGGTTCCAAGCTCCGCCTGTCGCGCGTAAGTATGGCCGACGAGGCGCGTCCGGGCTCCGGGTGGACCTCGCGCAGCTGGGGCCAGGGGAGGCCATCGGACGAACCGAGGAGCCGATCGAGCGAGAAGATCGAAATCGCGCAGGCCCGCGGTAGCTAGGCGGCGGGCCGCTTCCTGTGATGATCGGTCACGGCCTGGTACGCGCTCACCACCGCTACCAGCAGCGGCTCCGAGAACGGCGGACCCACCAATTGAAGACCAACGGGCAGGCCGTCGGTGCCGAAGCCGCAGGGGAAGAAGATCGCGGGCAGGCCGGCGAGGTTGCCGGCGGGGATCAGCGGTGTGTTGCCGACCGGCTTCCCGTCCGCCGCGGGAGTCGACCCGGCCCCCGGCGGACGCGCGTCGAGCGGCTGGTCGATCTGCGGAGCGGTCGAGGTGCGGCCGGCGGTCAGCAGGACGTCGACCTCATGGAAGACCTTCGCGAAGTCGCGCTGCAGGAGCGTGCGCAGGCGCATCGCGTGGAGGTAGTCGCGCGCGAGGATCTCGTTCCCGGCGCGAAGCCCCGCCTTCTGCCGCTCGTCCAGGAGCGCATCGACCCCTCCGCCATCGACCAGTTCGGAGAATATCGACGCGCCTTCCGCACCGAAGACCGTGCCGACCATCGCGCCGAACGGGTATCCCTCGGGTATGGTCGCTCGCCGCATCGTTCCGGCGATGCGCCCGAACTCCTCGACCCCCGCCGCGAGCGCGCTCCGTGCCTCGGGGGCAGCGTGCTCCGCGACGTCCTCCTCCGCGTGTCCGATGCGCACGCGGCGCGTCGCATCGGCTGCCGCGTCGGGCGCGAGCGGGCGAAATCGACGGCCCGATGCCGAAGGATCCGCGCGGTCGCCTCCGGCCACGGCGGCGAGCACGGTGCCGCAGTCCTCGGCCGTGTGCGCCATCGGTCCGATCTTGTCGAGCGTCCATGAGAGCGCCATCGCCCCGTGCCGGCTCACGAGGCCGTACGTCGGGCGGAGCCCGGTGACGCCGCAGAACGCGGCCGGCGTGCCGATCGAGCCCGAGGTCTCGCTGCCGAGGGAATAGGGCACGAGGCCCGCGCCGACCGCTGCGGCCGAGCCGCTGGAGGATCCCCCCGACCAGCGGTCCAGGTCCCAGGGGTTGCGCCCCGGACCCTGGAGCGACGCGCTCGGATACCGGTAGGAACCGCCGCCGGCGAGCTCGACCATCGCTAGCTTCGCCGCCAGGACCGCGCCCGCGCGGCCCAGGCGGCGGATCGCCGTGGCGTCGTCGCTCAGCACCTGGTCGCGGTACGGGGGCGCGCCCCACGTCGTCGGCGCGCCGCGCGCGGCGAGAAGATCCTTCGCGCCGTAGGGGATGCCGCGCAGCGCCCCCTCGGGTCCTTCCGGCGCGCTCGAACGGTCGGCGCGATCGGCCTCGCGCAGGGCGCGCTTTCGCGTGACGGCGGCGACCGCGTTATAGCGACCGCCCTCGGCCTCGAGGAGGTCGCACGTGGCCGCGGCGAGCTCGCGCGCGGAGAACTCGCGTCGGCGGAGCGCGCCTGCGAGCTCGGGGATGGTCGCGAAACGGATCTCGGAGTTGCCGTTGGCCACGGGCGTGGCAGTCATGCTGTCCCGGGGTGGCGTGAGGCGGGGTCCGGCGTCGGACGCCGCGGCTGCTCGACGCCGAAGATGGTGGGAGGCTCGACGTCGATCGGCACGGGCCGCGCGCGCAGGGCCGCGCGGTTGGCAGTGAGCGCCTCCTTCGCGACCTCGCGAAGCCGCTCGGGATCGTCGCTCGGTCTTTCGTCGCTCACGCGCGTCGATTATGTCGAAACCGCTCGATGCCCATCGACTCCCGGCCGTGCACGTCGTCCCGCAGCGCAGGGGCGACGGAAAAACGCGCGGTACCCAGGTGCTAACGTGAGATTTCGGAGGTCGTGCGGATGCAACAGCGGTATCCCACACGCGAGAGACCGCTGTCCGCTCGCGATTACGACCTGCCCGTCGGCTGGTGGGGCTGGAACTGGGACCCGCCGGTCCCGTTGTCCGTCACCGAGATCCTGGCCGCGGGCAACATGGACACGCGCACGGCGGCGCTGTGCTGGCTGGCGCTCGAGCGTCACGGCTCTCTGCTGATCGCCGCCGAACAGCCGCACTCCGGTAAGACCACGACCCTGACCGCATTCCTGGACTTCCTCCCGAACCGGACGCGGCGCGTGTTCGTGCGCGGCTGGTCCGAAACGTTCGACTACCTGCGGCACACCGACCCGAAGGAGACGCTGCTGCTCGCGAACGAGCTGTCCTCGCACCTCCCCGTGTACCTGTGGGGACCCAAGGCGGTGCGCGTCTTCCGCACTTTGCGCCGCGGCTACGCGATCGGCTCGACCCTGCACGCGGATACGGCGGAAGAGGCCGTCGAGCAGCTGGTGGGCGAACTCGGCGTCGATCCCGCGGATCTCGCCCGCGTGCACCTGCTGATGGTGATGCGCATCTTCGCGGCGCCTCGACGGGGCATCGCGCGGCGGGTCATCTCCGTACACCGCATTGGCGCCGCCGACGCTCGCGCCGCTGTCCGACCGCTGGTCACGCGCGACGACGCGACCGATCGCTGGGACCACGACCGCACCGCCGAAGCCAACTTGCTCGTCGAGCTGTGCGGCGGAGAGGCGGAGTCCGCCGAACGCGAGCTCGAGCGCCGGGACGCCTTCCTGGAACAGCTAATGCGAGCGCGCTCTTGGAGCATTCCCCAGGCGCGCGCCGCGCTCGCCGGATTTCGCGGGGAGACGGTGCCACACTTCATGCGAGGAGATCCGACCGAATGAGCCGACGCCCCGAACCGAGGCCCACGACGATCGGCGCCCTGCGCGAGGCGCAGGACGCCGGCAAGCTGCCGCGCAGCCGACCGGTCAAGGAGGAGCTGCGCAGCAACCTCATCACCGCGCTGGCCGAGCGGCGACCGCTCTTCGCCGGCATCGTGGGGTACGAAGCGACCGTCATACCGCAGATCGAGAACGCGGTGCTGTCCGGGCAGGACATCATCTTCCTCGGCGAGCGCGGCCAGGCGAAGACGCGCATCGCCCGCCAGCTCATCGCTCTGCTCGATCCCGCCGTGCCGGCGATCGCCGGCTGCGAGATCAACGACGACCCCTTCGCTCCGATCTGCGCGGCGTGCAGGTACCGCGTCGCGAACGACGGAGACGCGGTCGAGCTGGCGTGGCTGAGCCCGGACCAGCGCTACAGCGAGAAGCTCTCGACGCCCGACATCTCGATCGCGGACCTCATCGGCGAGGTCGATCCGATCAAGGTCGCCGAAGGTCGGTACCTCTCCGACGAGCTGACGATCCACTACGGCCTACTGCCGCGCACGCACCGCGGGATCTTCGCCCTGAACGAGCTCCCCGACCTCGCAGAGCGGGTGCAGGTCGGGCTGCTGAACGTCATGGAGGAGCGTGACGTGCAGATCCGCGGGTACAAGATCCGCCTGCCGCTCGACCTCTTCGTGGTCGCATCGGCCAACCCGGAGGACTACACGAACCGGGGCCGGATCATCACCCCCCTCAAGGACCGCTTCGGCTCGCAGATCCGCACGCACTACCCGCGCGAGATCGGGACCGAGGTCGGGATCATGGAGCAGGAGCGGAGCGCCTTCGTCGACGAAGGGATCACCACGACCGTCCCGCCGTACATGAAGGAGATCCTCGCCGAGCTGTCGCAACTGGCTCGGCGGTCCCCCGAGATCTCGCAGCGGTCCGGCGTGTCCGTGCGGGTGACCATCGCCAACTACGAGAACCTCGTGTCCAACGCGCTCAAGCGCGCGCTGCGCAACGGCGAGACGAGCGTCGTGCCGCGCATCAGCGACCTTCCGGCGGTCGTCGCCTCGACCGCGGGCAAGATCGAGCTCGAGTCGGTCGGCGACCTGACCGAGGAACGCGTGATCGACCGGCTGGTCCAGCGCTCGATCCTGAACACGTTCAACCGGACGTTCGCCGTGTCCGAGTTCGACTCGCTCCTCGCGGCATTCGGGCGCGGTGCGACGATGCACGTCTCCCCTGCCCTCCCGAGTCAGGAGTACGTGAAGCAGGCGCTGCAGATCCCCGGGATGCGCGGCGCGATCGCGAAGGCGGGCGCCACGGGGAACCCGGCGGCGGTCGCCGCCGCGGTGGAGTTCATCCTCGAGGGCCTCCACCTCAACCGCAAGCTCAACAAGGAGCGCGGCGAGACGCGGTCGACCTTCCGGGCGTGAGCGACGCGCTGGGCGATGCGTTCACCGCCGAGACCCGGTACACGCGCTGGGACGGCACACAGCGGCTCGAGGGCCTCGAGGCCGACGAGCTGCTCGGCGCGATGTCGGACGAGCTCCTCGCCGGCGGCGACCTCGAGGAGGCGATGGCGCGCCTCGCCCGCTGGGGCCTTCCTGGCCGCATGGAGGGCATGCAGGACCTGCTGAGGCGCCTGCGCGAGGCGAAGCTCCAGCGGGCGCAGCGCCACGGGTTGTCGGGGATCTTCGACGAGCTTAAGGAGAAGCTCGAGGAGGTCAAGCGCCTCGAGCGCGAGGGGCTCGAACGGCGGCGTGCGGCGGAGGCGCCGAACGACGCCCTTCGCCAGGCGATGGACCGCCTCGCGCAGGAGCGCACCGCGCGGCTCGACGCTTTGCCGGATGACGTCGGACGAGCGATCCGCGCGCTGAAGGACTACGAGTTCGTCGAGCCGAAGGCGGCGGATAAGTACCAGGAGCTCCTCAGGCAGCTGCAGGAGCAGGTGCTCGGCTCGTACTTCAAGAACATGCGGGACTCGCTGAAGGACGTGACCCCGGAGAAAATGGAGCGCACGCGGCAGATGATCCGCGACCTGAATCGCGCTCTGCGCGAGCGAATGGAGGGCGGCGAGCCCGACTTCGAGGCGTTCCAGCGCCAGTACCCGGAGCTCGCCGGCAACGCGAAGGACTGGGACGACCTCCTGCGGCAGCTCGCGCTGGGCATCGCCGCGATGCGCTCGCTCTGGAACAGCATGTCGAGCGAGATGCGGGACCAGCTCGAGGAGCTGCTCGGTGCGGCGTTCCAGGATCCCTCGCTCCAGGAGGCGATGAACGAGCTCGCCGACACGCTCGGCCAGCTCATGCCGACCGAGGGCTACGAGCACGACCTCATGGGGAACGAGCCGATGTCGCTCGCCGAGGCGCTCGGCCTGATGGACGAGATGAACCGGCTCTCGGACATGGAGGACATCGTGCGTTCGGCGGAGGACCCGAGCGACCTGCGGGATCTCGATCGGGACGACGTCGAGCGTCTCGCGGGGCCGAATGCGCGCCGCTCGCTCGACGAGATCTCGAAGATGAGCGAGCTCCTCGAGGAGGCCGGCCTCATCCGCAAGGACGGCGACCGCTACGAGCTCACGCCGCGAGGCATCCGCAAGATCGGGCAGCGTTCGCTCGAGGAGATCTTCTCGACGCTGAAGAAGGACGCCTTCGGCAGCCACCGCGCGATCGCCCGCGGGCGGGGCGGCGACCCTACGGACGAGCTGAAGACGTACGAGTTCGGCGATCCGTTCCTGCTCGACCTTCCGGGGACGATCCGCAACGCCGTGATCCGCGAGGGCGCCCGGACTCCCGTGCACCTCGCAGCAGAGGATTTTGACGTCTACCGGACCGAGCTGATGACGCAGTCGGCCACCGCCATCCTCGTCGACGTGTCGCGCTCGATGCTCTTCCGCGGCTGTTTCCTCGCCGCCAAGAAGGTGACGCTGGCCCTCGACTCGCTCATCCGGTCCAGCTTCCCAAAGGACGACCTGTACATCGTCGGCTTCTCGGCCTACGCGACGCAGCTCAAGCCCGCGGACCTGCCGCGGCTCACGTGGAACGAGTACGTCTACGGAACGAACATGCAGCACGCCTTCGAGACCGCGCGCACGCTCCTGTCGCGGTCTCGCGGCAAGAACAAGCAGATCGTGCTCATCACCGACGGCGAGCCCACGGCGCACTTCGAGGACGGCCGGGTGCGCTTCGCGTATCCGCCGACGCGCCGGACCTTCGAGGAGACGCTGCGGGAGGTGGTGCGCTGCACGCGCGAGGACATCACGATCAACACGTTCATGCTCGCGCGCGGGCACTACCTCGTGGACTTCGTGAACCAGATGTCGAAGATCAACACCGGACGCGCCTTCTACGTCGAGCCCGAACGGCTCGGCGAGTACGTGCTCGTGGACTACGTCTCGCGCAAGCGCCGCCGCGCCGCGTAATCCGGGGTCGGTCTAGCGCCCTGGTACGGAGAGCTCGGCCGACGCGCGGCCACGCGGACGGGCGACGGCGACGATCCAGCACACCGCGGCGCCGACGACCGGCCAGTACAGGATCCCGAGCAACGCCCCGACGAACCCGAATCCGGCGCCGAGCCTCGCGAGCGACCCGGTGTCGGGCCCGAACAGGTTGCCGATCTGGGCGATCCAGCTGCTCAGCGCGCCGACGAAGCCGGTGAGCGCGCCGAGCATCGCGGCCTCGGAGGTGGAACCGCGGTCGACCCGCCGGAGGCGGTCGGTCAGATAGATCCACGCCGCGATCGAGACGGCCCAACCAAGCCAGCCGAGTACGGGCAGCTGCTCGAAGACGGTGATCAGGACGAAACCGAGCACGCCGAGGAGCAGCGTCATCGAGCGGCCCTCATCGCGCCGCAGGGTCCTTCGTCTTGATGAAGGCGAGCGTGCGTCGCCAAGCGTCGTCGCACGCCTCCTGATTCTGCGAGGCCGACTTGTCGAAGAAGGAGTGCGGCGCCCCGGGATAGACCTCGACGTGGTGGCTCACGTGGTTCTCTTCGAGAGCCGTGCGGAAGGCGTCGATGTCCGCTTTCGGGATACCGGCATCGGCGCCGCCAAAGAGCCCGAGGACCGGGGCGCGCATGCGCGCGGCGTTCTCCGCCGGCGTCGCTCCGGTCTCCCCCTCGCGCCGGTTCAGGCGGCCGTAGAAACCGATCACCCCGGCGAGCTCCTCCTGCTCGGCGGAGGCGTTGAAGGCGGCGCGGCCGCCCATGCAGAATCCGGCGACGAACAACCGCTGCGTGTCGGTACCGCCGCGGAGATGGCCGGCCGCCGCGGCGATGTCGGCCTGGATGCCGGCCGACGTCGTCTTGGCGACGTGCGGACGGAAGTCGAAGTCCTCGCCTCGCGGCTCGACTCCCGCGGTGCGCCCGAAATAGTCGAGGGCGATCGCGTTGACTCCGGCTTCGGCGAAGCGTTCGGCGAGCTCCTCGTAGAAGGGATGCAACCCGCGGACGTCGGGGGCGATCACCACGCCGGCTTCGCCCGCCTGCGTTCGTGCGAGGTATCCCCGGAACCGCGTCGCGTCCTCGCTCGTGAGGACGACCGACTCACCCTGGGCGCCGCCCGAGATGGGCAGGAGATCGGCGGGTGGGGACGGCGGCCGTGAACCGATCGGGTGGCACATCTGGCGCGTAATGCTGCCACGCGCGCTCGACGCACGCAGGACGTGCGCGATCAGGTGTGCAAGGTCGGCCCTGAGTGGACGAGGTTCGTCAGTCAGCGCGGTCAAAGCCTCGGGCCAACGAGAGACGCACTCGGCCGTCGGGGTTGCGACGCTAGACTCGCCGCTGATGCCGGACCTGCGTGAGCGTGTTGCCGCACGCTTGGCCCAGATGGCGCCGTACCTCGAGCGGTCGGGCGGCCGCGTGGAGCTGGTCGGCATCGAGGACAACATCGCGCGCATCCGCTTCGAGCTCACGCGGCCCGGGCCGAGCCGCCTCGTCGCTTCATTGCAGATGAAGAGCGGGATCGAACGGCTGCTGCGCGACGACATCCCGGACCTGGTCGGCGTCGAGGCAATAAACCTGCCTCCGTACACGCTTGAGGGCTGGGACGCCGATGGGCAGACCGAACGACGGGTCCAGGCGGATCACGCCGGCTGACGAGGCGCGCCGCGCCGGCGCGCGATCCGCTTAGGGCCCCGATCGAGGTGTGCTACTCCAGGTGGTGGAGCACGATCCGAGGCGCGCCGGTCATGTCGAACTCGCTCATTCGACCGGGACCGAGCGCGATGAGGCGCTCGTGCGTGTCCCGCGCGGCGTCGACGAGCGCGGCGACATCGACACCCAGGCATGAGGGACGGAATGGCTCGAGTCGCCGCGTGCCCTCGTCGAGCAGCACAACCGCACCGTGGTAGTTGCCGCGCCTCCAGTGGTGGAATCCGACGCCGACCTGGATGATGCCGTGGTAGAGGTCGCGCACGGGTGCGCGCGTTTCCCGCCAGAGCGTTTCGAGCGTCTCATGCTGCTCGAAGAACCTGCCTTCGTTGAACTGCGCCACCGCTTCGATCAGCGCCGGCGGCGGCGGTTCGGCGCACCGCGCGAGGAGTGGCTCGTCCTCGGCGCCGCCTGGAACCCGTTTCGGCGGCCGGGCGGCCTTGCGCTGTCGCGCGCTCGGAGGGTCCGCTACGCGATCACCTTCCGGTAGCGCAGCTCGTCCTCGACCAGCTCGCGCACCGATGGATTCTCGAAACCTGCCGCCAGGTCCTCGGCGCGCTCGGCGAAGGCGACCTTCACGCCTTCGCGAAGGTCGTTCCCCGCGGCCAGGAAGCCGCGCGGGACGGCATAGAACCGCGTGTACTGGTAGTGCCAGATCGGGCCGGTCTTGCCAAGCTGCCGTCCGCTCAGCCGGATGCCGTGGGCGTCCTCGCCGATGACCTCGGTGTGCTTGGCGAGCTCGCGCTTCGCGGTCTCGCGTGCTTCCGCCGTGGCGTCCGCGGGCAGCGGAAACACGGCGACATCCTGCGCACTCACGGTCGGTGCGATGGTAACCTGTGCTCCTGCTGGAGGGACCGCGTGAGTGGGCTCCGGACGATTCCCTTTCGAAAGGACGACGACCGATGACCTACATAATCACCGAGCCCTGCGTCGACGTGAAGGACGCCAGCTGCGTCGACGTGTGCCCAGTCGACTGCATCTACACGACCGACGCGGACAACATGTACTACATCCACCCCGACGAGTGCATCGACTGTGGTGCTTGCGAGTCCGTATGCCCGGTGAGCGCGATCTTCCCCGAGGACGCGGTGCCCGACAAGTGGAAGAACTACGTCGAGATCAACAAGGAGTACTTCAACAAGTAACCCGGCTGGCCCCGGCGCTGTGCCGGGGCCAACCGAGGTCAGCTACGGAGTGGGTGCGTTGCTTCCGCCCCTGCAGGTCATGCCGGGGGTGACTATGGCCGGGGTGAGGAGACCCAGCTTCACGAGTTGCCCGTAGTTCTGTGTCCGGCCGCCCGGACCATTCGGAGCGACGGTGAAATCGAGGGTCAGCGGTGCGGTCGGGTCATCGTTCTGCCCGGAGAACACGCAGATCGAATTCGCGTGCTCCGGGCCAGCGGTCGGTTTTCCCTTACCGGTCACTTCGCCTGCGAATGCCGCGCTCGCGCCTACGCTCATGAACGCGGCGATACAGGTCGCCACCAGCAGCGATCGCGTCTTACTCAAGTCCGTCTCCCTTTTCCGACACCTCTCCGGCGCCAAGCGAAGAAGCAAACGTTGCAAGATGGCGGCCGACCAGACCGACGCTGACTGGCTCGTAGAGTCGTCCGCGAGCCCAGACGCAGGCTCCCCTGACCGCGAGACGTGCGAGACTCCGCCCGCCGGGACGGCTTGGCGGCCACCGACCACAAGGTGGCCGGCTCGTGGCTCGTGTACGCCGGCATAGCCACCGCGCAACGCCCCAGAAAGGAGACCGACGATGAGAGGGTTCGAATCGCTGATCGGCGAATGGCACGGCGAAGGGGAGATCCCGATCGAACCTCCGATGAAGATCTCCGAGGAGGCGAAGATCGAGCGCATGGGCGAGTTCATCGTCTTCAGCACGGTGGGCGAGCCCGCCGAGTTGCCCGACAGCGTCGCGATCATAGGCGGCGCGCCCGACGGAGAGCCGCAGCCGATGCACTACTTCGACTCCCGCGGCGTCAAGCGCATGTTCGTGACGGCCCTCGAGGGATCCACCTGGACCATCTGGCGAGCGCCCGGCGAGGATTGGAACGGTCCCGACGGCCCCGGCTTCAACCAGCGCTTCATCGGTGAGATCTCGCCTGACGGCAAGACGATCGAGGGACGGTGGGAGCGCGGCTTGGGGGACGCCGGCGATCAGTGGGAGATCGACTTCCCGATCAACTACGTCCACAAGCAGTCGCAGAGCGCCGCGCCGCTGGTCCTAGTTCGGGACACGGCGTCCTGATCCCTTATCTCGCCTTTCCGCC
>JBBPYG010000090.1:0-11697 GCA_038200085.1 Candidatus Limnocylindria bacterium
GAGGTACGAGCCGCGGACAGTGCCGCCGTGGCGCCGGATGACGGAGGCAAGGCCGCCGTGCTGGCCCAGCGGCGCGTCGATCTCCACCTCGACGGTCGAGCCATCCGTGGCGACCCGCGTGCTAGCCCCGAGATCGCGGGCCGAGGCTGGACCCTGCCGCTCCGAGCGCTGCACCGCCTGGTCAAGCCGCGAATCGAGGTTTCCGATGCCGTGCGGTTGCTTTTGCGGCGGACCGGCCGCGCGTGCCAGCCGCCCCTGGATCGACAGAGAGGTGCCGATCAGTGCGACGACGAGCACTGCGGCGACGACGCGCGAGCGGAGCCTCGCGCGCTCCTCTGGCAGTTATCCCCCTCATTGCCCCCGGCCGCGGACGCTGAACACGGCTAGCGACCAAGTTGAGGCTAGCACGCCAGTGGGAACCGAAGGCGCGGCGACTGGCCGGCGGCGGATGTGGTGGCAGTCCAGCCGCGCCTGTGCGTCCCGACGGCGGGAGTGCGCCCGGAGATCGGCTCTCGGTTAGTAGTCGCGCTCCCGCGCGTCGCGCCGCCCCTGGAGGATCGGCGCGAGGGCGAGCGGCGTGGACCACGATTCGGTGGCGCGGTACGCCGCGATCAGGCGGGACTCGGTGGATCCCCGACCGTAGCCCAGGAGCCACCCGACGGCGCGCACGAGTGCGATCACGAGCGTCAGCGCGGCGGCGGCGAGCGCGACGAGTACTGCGGTGTCGATCGAAATGGCGCTCATGTCATGTCGCTCCCTATCCCGGTCCACGCGAAATTCGTTCCCGTGGGAGGCTCAAGCAAGCAGGGGACCAGTTGAAGGGAAGATCAGCAGACGTTACCGACTCGTCGCGTTCGCGCCACGCGGAGCGCGGGGCCCGGCGGACGGCCGCTTCGTCGCCGCCGGACCGACCGCCGCGACCGGCAGGGGCGGCTCAGGGCTGCGTCGGCACCACGCGGATGATCCTGTCGCCCGAACCGTTGCTCGTCGTGAAGTACAGCGAGCCGTCCGGCGCCAGGACGGGGCTGCGCAGGCGTCCGTACTTGTTGTCGAACAGCACCTCCGCGGGCTCGACCGTCGTCCCGTCGACGGTGAAGCGGCGCAGGTCGGATTCCTTGAGGGTGCAGACCATGAGCGAGCCCGACCAAGTGCCCCAGGCCGTCCCGGTCACGAACACTCCGCCCGACGTGGCGAGTGTCCCGTCCTTGCCGGAAGACCAGAGCGGGTCCTTGAACCCGCGCCCGGGGGCCGGCCCCTCGACGATCGGCCAGCCGTAGTTAGCACCCGGCTCAACGATGTTGATCTCGTCGTGCGTGTCCTCGCCGTGTTCGATCTCGAAGACGCGGCCGGTCCCCGGCTCGAAGGCGATGCCCTGTGGGTTGCGGTCACCCATCGTGTACGCGGCGGTGCGCGCGGAAGCGCCGGGCAGGATCGGGTTGTCCGCGGGGATCGAGCCGTCGACATTCACGCGCAGCAGGCGGCCGTTCAGCGCATTCGGGTCCTGCGCGGAGCGGCCCACCGCGGCGTCGCCCATCGAGACCCAGAGCTTTCCGTCGGGCGCGAAGCGCACTCGGCAGCCGTCGTGGATGTTGCTCGCGCGCATGCCGCGCTGGATGACGTAGCGGTCGAATTCGAGCGAGTTGCCCGACGCGCGATAGCGCAGTACCTGGTTCCGCCACTCGCCCTCGTCGACGCGGGACGCGCACACGTACACGAATCCGTTCGTCGCGAAGTCGGGATCGAGCGCGATCCCCATCAGCCCCGCCTCGTCGACCGCGCGCATGTTCGTGAGCGATGTGTGCCCGACGCGCGGCGCGTTCGGCTCGCCGTTCGAGAAGATCAGGATGTTGCCGGCGCGCTCGGTGACGAACATCCGGCCGTCCGGCGCGAACGCGATGTCCCAAGGGATCCGCAGCCCGCTCTGGACGACGCTGGGCGTGAGCGTCGGGACCTGCGGTGCTTTGGTCGGTGCGGCGGCCGGCGTCGGGGCCGGCGACCCACTGCCCGTGGAAGGCGGCGCGCCGGCAACGGTCGCGGTCACGCGCGGCGTGGGCGGGGTGGCCGCCGCACGGCCGGGAGCGCAGCTCGCGAGGAGCAGCGCGCAGGTCAGCGCGAGGGCGGAGCGAAGGAGCATCTTCGCATTGTGGGCGCGCGGCTGATCAGTACGAAGCGGCCAGCACCCGCACGGGATCCGCGTCGAGCTGCACGATGTTGATCAGACCCAGCTCCGCCGTGAGGACGGCGATGCCGTGGTCGAGGCCGGTCAGCGCGACGTAGACCTCGTCCCCGTTCGGCGAGATCGCGAGGTCCGCGACCGCGCCGAGGAACTGCGCGCGCTGCCGCACGGTCTTGGTCCGGATGTCGATCGCGACCACGCCGTTCGCGGTCCCCGCATACAGCACGGCCTCGCTCGGCGATACGGCGAGTGCCGTCGCGTCCACGCCGAGCGGGATACGTTCGACGACCGCGTACTGCTCCGTGTCGACGATGTCGACCGTGCCGGTGCCCTTCGCGACCGTGTAGATGCGCGTGCCCGAGCCGTTCATCGCCATCGCGCCCGCCGGCCCATCGAGCGGGATCGTGTATGGCGTGCGCCCGCCGAGGTTGAGATACAGGAGGTCGATGCCAAGGGGGGTCGCGACGAAGATGTGGTTGTGCTTGTACGACGGGGCGAGGCCACGCGGGTCGCTGTTGTACGCGAAGAACTCGGCCTGTCCCTCGCGCACGTTGAACTGCTCGGCTCCGGTCTTACCGACGACCACGACCGATTCGCCGTCGCGGTTCGCCGCGACGATCCCGTCCACGTCGACGTGGAACGCTGCTCCGGACTGCCGGGTCGCGAGGTCGCTCACCGTGACCTGCTGCTCCTTTGCCGAGTAGAGGGTGTGGTCGTTCGTGCCGAGGGCGATCTGGTCGGCGCCGACGATCGCCGTGGTCGCCGAGCGGTCCGCTGGCTTGGCGGTGACGACATTGCCGCCGGCGAGCGCGACGAGGGTCACGCTGCGGGGCGGCCGCGCCGCGGGCGCCTGGTAATGATCGACCGTCGCGCTGGTCTTTTTCTTCCACCCGTCCTTCTCGACGAACGGGTACGGGTCGACGACGTCCGCCGGCCCGAGGATCGTGTACGGCGAATCGCCGACGTGGTCGCCATCCCGGTCGCTGCCGGGATAGTCGCCCCAGTAGTTGCCTTCCTTCGTGCCCGCGTCGTGCCAGGTGTTGCCCTCGGTGTTGTCGCTCACCTGCGGGCGGTTGCCGTCGACGTTGTTGTGGAACACGAGGTTCCCGCTCGCCTCGCTGAACCAGATCCCCCAGTTGATGTTGTTCTCGATGTTGTTCTCGATCACCCGGTTGCGCTTGCTCGAGTACAGGTAGATGCCGTAGCCGCCTGGGCTGTTGTACGTCTGGCGGACGAGGTCGTTGCCCTGCACGAGATTGTCGTTCGAATTCTGAAGGTGCAGTCCGTAGATGTTCACGGCGACGGTAGAGCGCCGGATCGTGTTCCCGTCGGAGTTGTGGATGTACAGGCCGTAGCGGTTGTGCTCGCTCGAGACGTCCTCGATCACGCTCGCGGTGGTCCCTTCGAGATAGACGCCCGTCGAGAAGTCCGTTGTTTTGCCGTGGCGGACCACGATGTTCGTGTGTTTTTCCACCCGCACGCCGACGCTGTCGAGCTGGGGAGCCGGCCACGTCTGCGGCCCCATGCCGGGACCGCTGAGGGTGTGCCCGCCGAGGTCCACGACCACGCCGTCCGCCACGACGACGAGCGCGTCGCCCGGGCACTTCATGTCGTTCGCGAGGATGAAGCTGGCCGCGACCTTCTGACCGCACTCAGCGGCGACCGGGGTGGGGGCGGGGCTGGGCGTGGGAGCCGGGGTCGGCGAGGGTGTCGCCGCGGCGAGCGTCGCGGATGCTGGCGCGGCCGACGGCGCTGCGGGCGCGGGTTGGCACGCAGCGGCGGACAGCATGGCGACCGCTAGCCACGCCATCCGGCGCATCATCCGCAGGCTATACAACACCCGACGCCGCCGGTTCCGGCCGGTGCTCCAACGCCCGCGTGAGGGAAGAGCCGCAGCGCATCGACGGCCGCCTCGAGGGGACGCTCCGCATCCCCGACACGGAGCCGCGCGCGATCGCCGTCGTCGCCCACGCGCTCCCGACGCACGGGGGCACGATGCGCAACCCCCTCATCGCGAGCATCGCGCGCGCCTGTGCCGAGCGCGGCTGGTACGCGCTGCGTTTCAACTTCCGCGGCGTCGGCGGCAGCGCCGGCGAGTGGACCGCGGGGCGAGACGAGCCGGACGACGTTGCCGCGGCGGCCCGCCACGCCCGCTCGTTCGCCCCGAACCTGCCGCTCGGCGTGTGCGGGTACAGCTTCGGTGCTCGCATGACGCTGCGCTGGCTGGAGCGCGGCGGTAGCGCCGAGTCGATCGCGCTCGTCGGGCTCGGGCTGCGGTCGGTGAACCTGTCCGACGAGCCACTCCCGCCCGTCCCGCCCGGAACGTTCGTTGTCGCCGCGGATGGCGACGAATTCGGCACGGCGGGCGAGCTGCGCGCCGCGGTGCCCGCGGCCCGAGTCGCCGAGCTGAACGGGACGGACCACTTCTTCAGGGGCCGCTACGCCGAGGTCGCGCGCCTCGTCGCCGATCACTTCGCCTCGTCGTTCGCCACCGCGGCCGATCAACGCGCACGATGAGGGCCGGAGCGGCGGTCGCCGAGCCAGCGGCACCCGAACGCGGCGTCTGGAGCGCATCCGACTGGGTAAAACGCTCGAGCGGGACGTTCCCCTAGCATGCGGAAATGACCGCCCAGGTGACCGCGGCGCCCCCGCAGGCGACCGCGGGCGCCACGCGCCAGCGCATCCTGACCGGCGACCGGCCGACGGGCAAGCTGCATCTCGGTCACTACGTCGGCACGCTCGCGAATCGGGTGCGGCTCCAGGACCGGTACGAGACCTTCCTCCTCATCGCCGACTACCACATGCTCACGACGCGCCTCGGAGCGCTCGAGGAGATCGAGCGCAACATCCGCGACGACGTCCTCGACAACCTGGCCGCGGGGGTCGACCCCGGGAAGGTCACCTACTTCCTCCAGTCGCTCGTTCCCGAGATCCCGCAACTCCATCTGTACTTCAGCATGCTGGTGTCCGTCCCCCGCGTGCAGCGCATCCCGACGCTCAAGGACGCGCTGCGCGACCACGGCCTGGCGCAGCCCACGTATGGCCTTCTCGGATACCCGATCCTCCAGGCCGCAGACATCCTCTGCGTGAAGGGCAACCTCGTGCCGGTCGGGCGCGACAACGAGTCGCACGTCGAGATCACGCGCGAGATCGCCCGCCGCTTCAACGAGCTCTTCGGCGAGGTCTTCCCGGTCCCCCGGTCGCTGATCCCCGACGTCGGCCTGCTCCCCGGGATCGACGGCCGCGACAAGATGGGAAAGAGCCTCGGCAACGCGGTGAACCTCTCGGACGACAGCGCCACCGTCCAGCGGAAGATCATGTCGATGTACACGGACCCGAACCGGATCCGGCCGACAGACCCCGGGCGGGTGGAAGGCAACCCGGTCTTCATTTACCACGACGCCTTCAACGGCGACGCAGCGGAGGTCGACGACCTCAAGGCCCGCTACCGCGCCGGGAACGTCGGAGACGTCGAGGTGAAGCGCAGCCTCGTTGCCGCGATCGAACGCTTCCTCGACCCGATGCGCCAGCGGCGCGCGCGCTATTCCGAGGACCCGCGGCTGGTCGAAGACATCCTCCTCGGCGGCAGCGAGCGCGTGCGGGACGAGGCGCGGCGGACCCTGCACCAGGTGCGCTCCGCGATGCGCCTCGACTACTTCGGAGCTTGACCGCGACGGCGAGGGACCCCGGCCGTTCCTAGGCTCTATGCGCTGATCCTGAGCGGCGGAGCCGGGACGCGCCTCTGGCCCCGCTCCCGCCGCAGGCGCCCCAAGCAATTCCTCGACCTCCTGGGACCGCGGACGCTGCTCCAGGCGACCGCGGACCGGGTCGCCGGCCTCGTCCCAGCCGAGCGCGTCTTCGTCGTGGCGCCGCCCGAGCACCGCGCGCTGATCCACGAGCAGCTGCCGAAGCTTCCGCCCGACCACCTCGTGGTCGAGCCGTACCCGCGGGGCAACGCCGCGGCCATCGCCCTCGCCATGGCGGCGCTCGAGGCCTTCGATCCCGACGCCGTGGTGGCCGTCCTTCCGTCGGACCACGCGATCGCCGACGCGGAGGCCTTCCGCACCGTCCTCATCACGGCGACGGTCGCAGCCGAGGCAGGGCTCCTCGTCACCCTCGGCATCACGCCGACGTCGCCGGACACGGGTTTCGGATACATCCACGCCGGCGCGGCGATCCCTCTCGATGCGCCGCTGCCGGTCCACCACGTCGAGCGGTTCATGGAGAAACCACGCCGCGAGGAGGCGCAGGCGATGCTCGCCGCCGGCGGCCACTTCTGGAACGCCGGCATGTTCGTCTGGCGCGTCTCCGAGATCCTCCGGGCGTTCCGCGAGCACCTTCCAAAGACCGCGCGGGCGATCGACGCGCTCGCGCAGGCCGTCGGGACGCCGCGGTACGAGTCGGTGCTGGCCGAGGTGTGGGAGGAGACCGACCGGACGACCATCGACTACGGGATCGCCGAGCGCGCCGGCAACGTCGCGGTGGTGCCGGCTGAGATCGGCTGGCGGGATGTCGGCTCCTGGGAGCGCCTCGCCGACATCGTCGCCGGCAGGGGCAACTGGTCCGCGGGCGAGCACATCGACGTCGACTCCGCGGGCAGCTACCTCTCGGCGCCCGGGAAGACCGTCGTCACGATCGGCGTCCGGGACCTGGTCGTCGTCGACACCGACGACGTCCTGCTCATCGCCTCCAAGGAGCGCTCCGAGGAGGTCAAGGGGGTCGTCGACCGGCTCCAGCGGGAGGGCCGCGAGGAGCTCCTCTGAGCGGCCCCACTAGCCAGCCCCGTTAGCATTGTCGGTGGATGGCGCCCGGTGAGGGCGCTTTTCTCTAGGTGAAAAGGGAAGACCGATAGCAACAGAAGCCACGCCAGCACCACCCGCGTCGCCGGCGACGCGCAAGCGGGCCCGCAAAGCGGCCGGCGGGCGTCCTGCCGCCCGCTCATCCGGCATACCGGCGGCCCGGCCCCGGCGCAGCTCGCGTGGGCGCGACCTCGTCGTCGTCGAATCCCCGACGAAGGCGCGGACGCTCGAGCGGATGCTCGGCGACGGCTACAACGTCGAGGCGTCGTTCGGCCACATCCGCGACCTGCCCAAGTCGAAGCTCGGCATCGACCTCAAGACGTTCGCGCCCGACTACATCGTGCCGCCCGACTCCGAGGCTCGCGCCCGGAGCCTGCGCAGCGGCGCCCGGGTCGCCGACCACGTGTGGCTCGCGACGGACCTCGACCGCGAGGGCGAGGCGATCTCGTGGCACCTCGCCGAGCTCATGGACGTCCCCAAGGCGAAGCTCCGCCGGGTCACCTTCCACGAGATCACCCCCGACGCGATCGCCGAGGCGTTCCGCCGGCCTCGGGAGATCGACCAGGACCTCGTGAACGCGCAGCAGGCCCGGCGCGTCGTCGATCGACTCGTCGGCTACACGATGTCGCCGCTCCTCTGGAAGAAGATCCGCTACGGGCTGTCCGCGGGGCGCGTCCAGTCCGTCGCGCTGCGGATCGTCGTCGACCGCGAGCGCGAGATCCAGGCGTTCGTCAAGGAGGAGTACTGGACGATCGAGGCGATCCTCGCGAACCGCGCGGGCGAGTCGTTCACGGCCGAGGTCCTCCAGCACAAGGGGAAGAAGCTCGCGATCAAGACCGGCGAGGAGGCCGACCGGCACCGGGCTGCACTCGCCGACGCGGTGTGCCGGGTCGCGAGCGTCGAAAAGCGCGAGACCTCGCGCAACGCGGCTCCGCCGTTCACGACCTCCACGCTCCAGCAGGATGCCTCGCGCAAGCTCGGCTACCCGGTGAAGCGGACGATGGTCCTTGCCCAGCAGCTGTACGAGGGCGTGTCCGTCGGCGCCGCCGGTCAGGTCGGGCTCATCACATATATGCGTACCGACTCGCTTCACGTCGCCGAGGGCGCGCTGCGCCAGGCGCGCGACGTGATCGCGCGCGAGTTCGGTCCGTCCTACGCGCTCGAGCGGCCGCGCCACTTCAAGACGCGTAGCAAGGGTGCGCAGGAGGCGCACGAGGCCATCCGGCCGACCGATCTCTCGCGCACGCCCGCCAGCGTGCGGCGCTACCTGCGGCCGGACCAGCTGCGGCTTTACACGCTGATCTGGCAGCGCGCGGTCGCGTCGCAGATGCAGCCGGCGCGCTACGAGCAGATCCGCGTCGACGTGAACGCCGACGGCTATCTCCTCCGGGCGAACGGCCGACGGTTGCTGTTCGACGGCTACCTGCGCGTGTACCAGGAGGGGACCGACGATCCCGAGCGCGAGCTGGTCCCGCTGCCCGAGCTCGCCGAAGGGGAGGAGCTGCGCGTGCTCGGCCTCGACGCGACGCAGCATTTCACGCAGCCCCCGCCGCGGTACACCGAGGCGTCGCTGGTGAAGACGCTCGAGGAACACGGCATCGGTCGCCCTTCGACCTACGCGCCGACGATCTCGACGTTGATCGACCGACGCTACGTGCGTCGCGAGGCTCGGGCGCTCGTGCCGGAGGACGTCGGCTTCGTCGTCACCGACTTCCTGCGCGAGCACTTCCCGGACATCGTCGACCTCGGCTTCACGGCGCGCATGGAGGAGGACCTCGACAAGATCGCGAGCGGCGAGGTCGAGTGGGTGCCGATCGTCCGCGCGTTCTTCGAGCCCTTTTCCGCCCGCGTCGACGAGAAGACGCTGAGCGTCAAGAAGTCCGACGTGACGGAGGAGGCGACCGATCGCGTGTGCCCGAAATGCGGCCGGCCGGTCGTGATCAAGCTCGGCAGGTACGGGCGGTTCTACTCGTGCACGGGGTTCGCGAAGGGCAAGAAGGGCCAGCCGTTGCCGCCGGGCGCATGCGACTACTCCGAGCCGCTCGAGGGCCAGGAGCAGCAGGGGCCCGAGGTCATCGAGGGCGAGATGTGCCCCGAGTGCGGCAAGCCGCTCGCGCGCAAGCGCGGCCGCTTCGGCCCGTTCATCGCCTGCACCGGGTATCCCGAGTGCCGCTACATCAAGAAGAACGTCCAGAAGACGGGTGTCGTGTGTCCGCTGTGCGGCAAGGGTGAGCTCGTGCGCCGCCGCGGCCGCGGTAAGTCCGTGTTCTTCGGCTGCGAGCGCTACCCCGAGTGCACGTTCACCGCGCGCGAGCTCAGCACTGTGGCGAAGCCAGCAGGCGAGACCGTGCCTGCCACCGCGGACAAGATCCCCGCGCCCGTCGGCGCCGGCGAGCCCGCCTGAGCGTCAGCGCGACCCCGGCGGCCGGCTCGGACGCCGAATGGGACGCGCTCGTGGTGGCGACCGGTCGCGACCACATCCTTCAGCAGAGTGGGTGGGCAGAGTTGAAGGCCGCCACCGGGTGGCACGCGACGCGCTTCACGCTGGCCGAGGACGGCGACCCGATCGGCGTGTGCCAGGTGCTCTCCCGCAGGCTCCCGCTCGGCCTCAGTGTCGCGTACGCGCCGCGCGGTCCGCTCGTCGACGCGGCGCGACTCCCTTCCGCGTTGGCGGCGCTCCGCCTCGCGCTCGCCGCCGGCCGCTGCGCGAGCCTGCTGTGCGATCCCGAGGTTCCCGACGCCCCGGTCACCGTGCGCTCGCTCGCCGGCGCCGGGATCGCCCGGTCGCCGGTCTTCGTCCAGCCTCGCCGCACGCTGCTGATGGATCTTTCTCTCGAGCCGGACGCGCTCCTGGCGGCGATGCGCCGCAAGACCCGCCAGTACGTGCACAAGGCCGAGCGCGCCGGCGTCGTGACCGAGGAGACCGCCGATCTCGACCGTTTCCTCGCGGTGCTGCGCGCGGTCGCGGCGCGTGACCGGTTCCGGATCCACGACCGTGACTATTTCGAGCGGCTGCTCGGGGCGTTTCCCGGGCGCGCGCATCTCCTCATGGCGAGGCTCGGCACCGAGGACGACGGGGCGCTACTCGTCGTGCGTTCGGGCGATCGCGCGTGGGAGATGTTCGGTGGCTGGAGCGGCGCCCACGCCGACGCGCGGCCGTTCTACCTGCTGAAGTGGCGCTCGCTGCTGCTGATGCGCGGCCTCGGCGTGCGCCGCTACGACATGTGGGGACTCGCCGATCGCCCGCTGGCCGCGACATCGATTACTCAGAAGCGGAAGGCGGCGCGAGGCTTTCACGCCTCGCGTGGTGGTGCCGGCGGTATGCGCGGCAGCGGCGGGGCCGGCGCTGTCGCCAGCGATGTGGACGGCCCCGCGGTCAGCGACTCGGCCGACCCCGGGGTGACCCCGAGCTCAGATGCTTCGAGCTCGATGGCCGACGCGCCGCTCGCCGGGGTCGAGAATTTCAAGCTCGGCTTCGGCGGCGAGGTCGCGGAGTGGATCGGCGCGCTCGAGACGCCGGTGCGCCGGGTGCTGTTCCCGCTGTGGCAGCTCGGCGCGCGCCGCCGCCTCGCGCGGTCGGCGTGAAGCGTCGCGGCGCACGCGCCTGACCGCGCGCCACGCGCGCCCGGCCGAGCGCGAGGCGGCCCCGTGCGATGGACTCCGGTGCCCACTAGTCGTCCGCCTGCGTCGTTCCGCCTGCTGCGGGACTGCCCGTGCATCCGGACCAACTCGCCGCTCGCGTCAGTGCGCTTGACCTCGCGGCGCGCGCCGCCGCGCCCCGCGTGACCCGGGCCGACCCGCCGCCGTGGTGGGATGACGCCGCGGCGCGGTCGCCCGCGGGGCACGTGCTGCAATCGAGCGCGTGGGGCGGAATCCGGGCGGCGGGTGGCTGGCGCCCGGAGTACATCGCGTTCGGCGACCCGCTGCCCGTCGCGCTGGTGCTGTGGCGCGAACTGCCGCTCGGCCAGCGGCTCGCGTATGTTCCCCGCGGGCCGATCGCCGCTCCGGGCGACGTGCAGGGGCTCGGGCGCGCTCTCGTCGCGCTCGCGGGCCTCGGGCGCCAGCGCGGCGCGCTGTTCGTGAAGGTGGATCCCGAGCTTCAGCCCTTCTACGCGGAGGACGCGCTGCGCTCGGCCGGCTTCGAGCGGTCGCGGCAGAACGTCCAACCGGTGCTGGCGACACTGCAGCTGGACCTCGCCGCCGGGCCCGACGCTCTGATGGCGGGCTTTGACAAGGACACGCGGTGGAGCGTGCGCCAGGCGTCCAAGCGCCACGTCGTGGTGCGCGAGGCGACGAGCGACCCGGACCTGCGCTCCTTTTACGAGCTCTACGCCGAGACGGGTCGCCGAGCGCGATTCATCACGCGCACATGGGAGTACTACAGATCGGTGTGGCGTTCGCTGATCGGCGCGGGCCTCGCGACACTCCGCCTCGCGTCCGTCGAAGGCGCTCCTGCGGCGGCAGCCATGACGTGGCGCTGCGGCGAGCGCGAGCTGTACATGTACGGCGCGTCGAACGAGGTGGGGCGCCGGACATTCGCCTCGTACCTTCTCCAGTGGGAGTGCATCATCGCCGCGCGCGTCCGCGGCGCGGCGCGCTACGACTTCGGCGGCATCCCTCTCGATCCGGAACGAAGGGACGACCCGATGCACGGCCCGTACATGTTCAAGAAGGGCTTCGGCGGCATGCCGGTGCGCTGGGTCGGGGCGCACGACGCGATCC
>JBBPYG010000091.1:0-8457 GCA_038200085.1 Candidatus Limnocylindria bacterium
CAGCACCCGAAAATGAACGCCCTTGACGGCCATGGGCAGAGGTGTAGAACAGAGCCAAGCTCCGCGAGGGCCCACGGAGCGGGCGATCAATGGCGAGCAAGCGAGACCACGCGGACACAGCGCACGCGAACTGGAGGTCGCATGGTCAGACTGCATCTTCGCGGGATGGTCCTGCAGGTCGATTGACGACGCCCCCGGCGGAAGGGGGCTCTGCAGCGGCGCGCGGCGGCGTTTCTGGCTCGTCAGACCCTCTCCCCAGGAGAGGCGCTCTCCGCAGAAGGCCCCGTAGCGGCCTCGACCGCCGGCGCCACCCGCGAATTCGCGCGCGAACGTAAACCTTTGCGAAGGCCTCCGAACACCGGAGGCCTTCGCTGTGTAATGAACGGCGTGCAGGGCGAGCTCGCATGGTTCTGGTCCGAGGTCCGGCGTGCGCTCCTGCATCCCGCGGACTTCGCCCGCTCGATCGCCACCGAGCACTTCGGCCTCGCCGGTGTGCTCGTCGCGATCTTCGCCGGCGCCGCCCTCTCCCTCTCCATCGATCTTGCCGTGCTCGTGTCGCGAGGGATCGATCCCACGGGATTCATCTCGCGCCTGCTCATCGACGCCTTCCTGCTGGGGGTGCGGATCGCAGTCGTGGCGGCGATCGTCGCCAGCGTGCTGCCCTACATCCTGCGCGTCCTCCGCAGCCGCGACCTCACGCTCGATCAGGGCTTCACGGCGATGAGCTTCGCGCTGGCGCCCTTCCTCATCGCGCCGCTGCCCGCCTTGCTCCTGGCGTTCGTCCCGGCGGCCGTTCCCCTCGTCGCGCTGGCGGGCGCGCTGCTTCTCGGGCGCGCGCTCTTCGGCCTCGGCCTGAACCTCCGCGCGATCCTGCCGGTCGGCGTCGCGGTCGTGGCGTGGCTGCTGATCGCCGCCGGTGGCGCCATCGGCCTGGCCGACCAGGTCTCGCGCGTCCGCTTCACCGCGCTCACGTACGCGCCGCAACTCGCGCCGCCGATCGAGACGCCTCCGGCGTCCGGAACGTTCCGGCAGTTCGAGCGGTTCTCGCTGATCCTCCCCGAGCAGTGGCATATCGCTACGCGCGGAATCCCCGGCGAGATCGCGCGGTTCGAGACGGAGAACGCGAGCCTGGTCGTGCAGAGGGCCAGCGGGAACGCCCTCATCACCGCCGACGGCTACGCCGACCGCGTCGAGGAGGTCGAGCGGCGCGGCATGGCCGTGCGCGCTTCCTCGCGTCGCGTCGTCCGCGCGAACGCGCTCGTGCTGGTCGACGACGTGGCGAGCGGCGAATACGGGGGGAACACCGTGCTGCTGCGGCAATTCACCACGACGCTCGGGGCGCAGGCGGTCGCGTTCATCTTCCGTTTCACGGGGCAGTTCGACGAGCGCGCCGCGCTGGACGAGGCCGCGTCGATCGCCACGACGCTGCTGGTGACAGGGGTGGCGCCGCTCCGGTAAAGGGCGGCGGGGATCGCGTGACGGAGGGATCGCGTACATCCGGCCATCAGCGTGTCCAGACCCCGCTGGGGTCGAGGCTCCTATTCGCCCAGCGCGACCTCACGGACGAAGCCGTCGGTGATCCGGTACGCGTGCAGCTCGGGCTCGGTGCCGCGGAGCGAGACCAGGACGTAGCGCGCCTCGGGGTAATGCGCCTCCGCGCGATCCGTCGGCGAGGGGTACGGCTGGCTCACCGGGTGGCTGTGGTAGATGCCGACGAGATCCTCGTCCCGGCGCGCCATCTCGCGGAAAGCGTCGAGCTGCTCGCGCGGGTCGATGCGGTAGCGGGTCACCGGGGTCTCGTGCGCGTTGCGGCAACGGATGACGCGCTCGGCCGTATCGGCGCGACCCGCGAGCAGGCCGCAGCACTCATGTGGCGCCTGCTGCTGCGCGTGGGCGATGATCTCGTCACGCAGAGCGGAGGGAAGGCGGAACGTCCCGGCTGATCGCGCGTAGGGAAAGTCGTGTCGCGCTGACCCGGCCGGCTTCAACTGCCGGCCCGTGGACCAGAGGTCCGCCGGCCTCCCCCGGCCATGGCGGGGATGACCATCACCTCCGCGCCTTCGGGCACCCGGGCTTCCGAGCCGCCGCTGGTGCGCGCGTCTTCCTCCCCGATGTACACGTTCACGTATGTCCGGATCGCGCCGCTCTCGTCGAGCACCCGGTCGCGGAACCCCGGATGGCGCCGCTCGATGTCGCCGAAGACTTCGGCGAGGGTGGCTCCGCTCGCGCTGAGCTTGGACTGCCCCCCGGTGACTTCGCGCAGAGAGCCCGGAAGACGCACGGTTATGGCCATGTTCACTCCCAGAGCGGTGTCGAAAGGTATCGGTCGCCGCCGTCGGCGACGATCACGACGATACGCCCCTCGAACTCGCGCGCGACATCGACCGCCGCGACGACAGCGGCGCCTCCGGACGGCCCGCTGAAGACCCCTTCTTCGCGCGCGAGGCGCCTGGTCATCGCGAGTGCGGCGTCGGTCGCGACGGCCACGTGGCGGTCCGCGACGCTCTCGTCCCAGATCGCGGGGCGGAGTGCGCTCGCCATGTGCTTCCATCCGTCAATGCCGTGGAGCGCGTCGTCGGGCTGCGCGGCGACGATGCGGACGCCGCGCGCTCGCAGCGCCTGCGAGATCCCGACGACGGTGCCGGACGTGCCGACGCCGGCGACGACGTGCGTGACGGCGCCCTCGGTCTGCTCCCAGATCTCGGGACCGGTCGTCTCGCGGTGCGCGAGCACGTTCGCCGGATTCGCGTACTGGTCGACGTACGCGTAGCGCTCGGGCTCCTCGGCGGCGAGGCGGCGGGCCTCGACGATCGCGCCGTCGGAGCCTTCGAGTGGGTCGGTCAGCCGCACGTGCGCGCCGAACGCGCGCGCCATGGCCTTGCGCTCGAGCGACACGAGGTCCGGCATGCACAGCTCGACGGAGTGGCCGCGCACTGCGCCCACCAGCGCGAGCGCGACGCCGGTATTGCCGCTGGTGGCGTCGAGGATCACGCGCCGTTGACTCGCGCCGCTTCCAAGGCTCCGCTCGCGGCCCGCTGCGTCGAGCAGGCCGTCGTCCTCGGCCGCGAGGACCATCCAGAGCGCGGCGCGGTCCTTCACGCTCCCGCCGGGATTGAACGACTCGAGCTTCGCCCACAACTCGCCGCGCAGCCCATGACCGATCCTCGCGAGCGGGATGAGTGGCGTGTCGCCGACGCGCTCCAGCAGCGTCCCGCGGACCCGCTCGCGGACGGACGCGCGGGTGAGCGTCAGTACGAGATGGGCGCGGGCAGGATGGGCGCCGGTTGCACGAGCACGCGCAGCTGGTGCGCTCCGCCGCTGACCGCCGCTGCCGCCAGGAACGAGGCCGGCGCGACGAGGAGCCCGGGCACCGCGAGGACCGGCGGAAGGAACACCGCGGTCATGGGCAGGCCGATGAACGCGAGGACGCTCGCGGCGACGAGCGCGCCGCCGGACACGGCGATCGACAACGGGGACAGCACCAGCGGCACGGGAACGCCGTTCACCAGCTGCTCGATGCGCGCTTCGGTGACGCTGAGCGAGCCGACCGGCACGAGCAGTCCGAGGTCGACGCCGTCCGCGTCAGGCAGGAGCTTGTACAGCGCCGCGGCCAGCGGCCGCACTTCGCCGGTCTCGCGCACGGCTTCCTCGTCGGCCGCGATCTCCTTCTGGAGCGTGTAGTAGGAGACGAGCTCATCGACCACCGGTACGACGTAGAGCCCCGCCGCGAAGTAGCGCGCGATCACCAGGCGCAGCGGGTCGCGGTGCCGCAGGTGATAACGCTCGTGCAGCAGGACGGCGCGCTTCTCATCGCCGTCGAGACGCGCGAGCAAACCGGTCGACAGGCAGATGCGCGGACGCAGGAACCAGTAGCAGAACGAGAAGGGGCGAGCGTCCTGGACGATGTCGACGAGGCCGGCGAGGTCTAGGCCGCGCGCGATGTCCTGCACGTCGCGTGGCACCGCCACTTTGCGAGCGAGGAGGGCGCGGATGAACGCCGCGGTCGCGCTCAGCTGGCGGAAGAGCGCGCCGAGGCCGAGGCCGATGCCCAGCAGCGCGAGCAGGAGCAGGAGCAGCGCGACGACGTCCTGCGCGTCGTCGGCGCCGCGCGTCAGCAGGATCGAGGCGTGAGGGATGAGCGTCGCGAAGAGGGCGATGAGGATCGCTCCCGACCCGACGGCGAGCGCGACGAGCAGCGCGAAGGCGCGGTCAGCGCGTCCCACCCTGGTCCTTGCCCGCGATGCGCCGCAGCGCCGCCCGGTGCCCCGAGTCGACGGTGTCCAGCTCGGCCGCGAACTGCGCGAGGGCGAGATCGCCGAACTCGTCGACGAGGCCGCGGACGAGGTCGCGCGACAGACGCGCGCGATGCTCCTCGCGACTGAACGCGGGGCGATACACGTAGGTCTTGCCTTCGAGCTCGCGCACGAGGAGGCCCTTGGCGTGGAGCCGCGTCATGATCGTCATCACCGTCGTGTACGCGAGCGCGCGCGAACGGCCGAGGTCGTCGACGACATCGCGAACGGTCGCGGAGCGCCGACGCCACAGCCGGTCCATGATCTCGGCCTCGAGCGGGCCGAGGAATCGCTCCTCCGCTCCGCTCTTGAACTTCTTGAGGCGCCGGACGTCCACGTCGGTCACTCGGAAAGTCTATCCAGCCCGGCTGGTCGCGCGCCGGCGCCGCGGCAGCAGCAGCGGATGCTGCTCGGCCGGGTCCTCGCGCCCGTGGGCGAGCGTCACGTGGAGGGCCACGATGAGGTGACCGTCCCGCGGCGCGTAGGTCGGTCCGCGCGGACCCTCGCGGCGGCGCACGAAACCGCCGAGCGCCATCGACGCGAGCTCGCGCTCGGCGTACCCCTGGGGCAGGCCCGCCCATACCGCGGCGCGCTGCGCGGTGTTCTCGCCGACGCACAGCGCGTGGAGGAGGCGGAGTCGCTGCGGATCGGCGAGGACCGCGAAGGTCTCAGCCGCCCGCTCGTAGTCGGCGTCGGGCGCCACTTCGAGGAGCGCGGGGTCGCTGTGGAAGAGGTTTAGCTCCCAGTCCGCTTCGCCGGCCATTGCACCACCCTGCTACTACCGGGCCGTAGTACTGCCGCTTCCGATACTACGCCGTTGTCGTAGCCGCGCGTCAAGGAGTTTCCGCGGCGGACGGGCCGGCCTCGCGCGGGCCGAGAGCGATTTATAGGACAAGGAAGTCGCGGAGCTCGCCTGCGTTCCGGCTCTGACGCGCCCCACAGCCCTGCATCTCAGCGGTTTGGGACTATTCAGCGGCGGTCGACGCCGGCACGCGGGCGTGCTGTCGCTCGTCCGGCTCGGCGCTGCCGGCGCGCGCGTTCGCCGCGACCGCGAGGACGATGAGCGCGGCGCCGAACAGCATCCGGCTGGTGATCGGCTCCGCGAGCGCGACGGTCCCGATCACGAGCGCGACCGCCGGGATGACGACCTGGCTGAGCGACACGGTGGTCGGACGGAGCACGCGGTAGAGCCACAGGTTGAGGACGAGCCCGACGGCCGATCCGAGGACCACCAGGTAGCCGAAGGCGATGAGGCTCTCGCCGCCCCAGTGGACGGGACGGCCGAGCTCGCTCGCGGCGAACGGGATCAGGAACAGCCCGCCGGCGGCCGTCTCCACGGCGATGATGGGCAGCGGCGACTCGTCCTTCAGCACCCGCGCGGCGAGAATCGCCGAAATCCCCCAGCCCGCCGCCATGAGCGCCAGCAGCAGCGTCGCCAGGAGCGCCTCGGGGCCCGTGCCGGCGCCGGCGGCGCCGATGAGCGCCACCGTTCCCGCCAGCCCGGCGACGAGCGCGACGACCTTCAGCGGCGTGAAACGGTCTCCGCGGACCAGGAAATGGGCGAGGATCGCAGTCCAGACCGGAGTGGAGGCGCCGAAGACCGCGACGACGCCGCTCGGAACGTACTGCTCCGACCAGAAGATGATCGCCCAGGCGGAGCCGACGTTGAAGACCCCGGCCAGCGCCGCGGCCCCGAGCACCCGTCGCCCTCGGGGAAAGCGCTGGCGCAGGAGGAGCGAGACGACGGTCAGCAGCGCCGCGACGGCGACCGCGCGGTCGAGGGCGAAGGTCCACGGAGGCACGGCAGCGATGCCGACCTTGATAGCCGCCCACGTCGATCCCCAGAGAAGACACATCAGCGCGTAGCCCGCGACGACCCGGAGCGGCACCTGCGAACGATATTCGCCCGGTCGATGCGGGCGATGCGTTGCGCGATACGCTCGGCGCTCGCTCAGCGCGAGGACGTATCGCGGGCCAGTCGACGCGCATCGGGCGTCGGACCGCGTTCAGACGGGTGATCCCCGTGGGCTCGCTGACGTGGATATCGCCGCCGGGATCATCGAGAACGGCGTGCTTGTCGGCGGGCGGACGGCGTTTAGATCGCGGCGGCGGCCGCGTTCAGTGCGCGGATGTCACCCCACGACGTAGATCGTGAAGAACAGCCCAATCCAGACGACGTCGACGAAGTGCCAGTACAGGCTCGCAGCCTCGACCGCCAGGTGGTGGCGGGCGGTGAACTGCCCCCGCAGGGTGCGGAACAGGCAGATGGCGTTGAACAGCACTCCCCCCGTGACGTGGGCGCCGTGGAAACCCGTCAGGGTGAAGAACACCCCGGCGAAGACGCCGTCCTTCGGCAGGAAGCCGAGCTTGGTGTACTCGTAACCCTGTCCGATGAGGAACAGCGCGCCGAGGACGATCGTCGGGATGAGCCAGTTCCGGAGCGCCGTGCGGTCGCCCTTCTTGATCGCGTTGACCGCGAACTGCATGGTCACGCTCGAGATCAGCAGGACGATCGTGTTGACCGCGGGCAGGCCCAGAAGGCCGAGGACCGGGTCCACCTGCCACGTGGGCTTCTCGCCGATGCCCGCGCCGCGGAAGATCGGCTCCCAGTCCGGCAGCCGTCCGCGGAGATAGAAGTACGTCGTGAAGAGGGCGCCGAAGAACATCGCCTCCGATGAGATGAAGAAGATCACCGCCCACATGCCGCTCGTGAAGCGACTCGGCTGCGCCTCCGCGCCGGCGGCGGTCTCGATCAGCCTCGCACCGGGGTCCTGCCGGCGGCCGCGCACCACCGTCCTCTCGTCCGCGGTCACCGGCTAGTGGCCCTCCGCATGCCCGCCGTGGCCGCCCTCGTCGGCGCTGGCCATCTGGCGTGCGTCCGCCATGAGCCAGCCGCCGAGTCCGATGACGAAGAAGATGCCGCCGATCACCAGGAACGCGACCCCGTAGAGGATGCCGAAGCACAGGAGCGTGATGCCGAGCCCGATCGTCGCGGGCGCGAGGCTCGGCGGGGGCAGATGGATGTTCTCGCCGTTCTCGGTCCCTTCACCGTGATGCGCCATCGGGCGCAGAGCATACGGCGGCGATTGGCACGCGTCGAAATCTCGTCATAGGCTGTCGGCCGATGAGCCGCTGGTCCCGCCGCCTTGCCGTGGCCGCGTCGCTCGCGCTGTCGTCGCTGGTCGTGACCGGCGGCGCCGCGCTCGCCGACGGCCCGTGGCCGAACGATCCGCAGGGGCCTCAGGCCCGCGAGATCTCGGGCCTGTACTGGATCATGTTCGCGCTCGCGGTCATCGTCCTCGTCATCGTGCTGGGCGGCCTCGTGTACTCGGGGATCCGCTTCAGGGATCGCCCCGGCCACCAGGCCGCGCAGCTCCACGGTCACAACCTGCTCGAGCTCACTTGGACGGTCATCCCGACGATCATGGTGCTCAGCCTGACGGTGCTCTCGTTCCAGCGGCTCAACTTCATCAACGACACGCGCACCGACATCGGCATGGTCGTGAAGGTCGAAGGGCGCCAGTGGTCGTGGTCCTACACCTACCCCGACGAGCAGATGTTCAAGCTCTCCGACGGGTCGACGCTGGTGGCGGGACAGGAGCTGCACATCCCCGTCGGAACGAAGGTCCGCCTCGAGCTGTCGGCGAAGGACGTGATCCATTCGTTCTTCGTTCCGGGCCTCGGGGGCAAAAAGGACGCGGTCCCGGGCCACTCGACCGAACTGTGGATCCAAGCCGACAAGCCCGGCTCGTACAAGGGTCAGTGCACCGAGTTCTGCGGCGACGGCCACGCCGACATGCTCATCACGATCGTCGCGCACGACAGGAACGACTACGCCGCCTGGGCGAAGGGGGCGGTGGCGGACGCGAACAGGTTCAACGACCCGGCGACGAAGGCCGGACGCGAGCTGTTCCTCTCGCTGGCGTGCTCGGGGTGCCATACGATCGCCGGCACGACGGCGCAGGGCAAGGTGGGTCCCGAGCTCACGCACATCGCCAGCAAGGACAACATCGCGGGCGTGCTGCGCCCGGTCGACCAGGCGAACCTCACGAAGTGGATCTCCGACCCGCCCGGCGTCAAACCGGGCACGCTCATGCCGAAGCTCGGCCTGCCCCCCGACAACATCGCTTCGATCGTGCAGTTCCTGCTCACGCTGAAGTAGTCG
>JBBPYG010000092.1:0-24723 GCA_038200085.1 Candidatus Limnocylindria bacterium
ACCCCATCTCACTTCGCGGGCTTCGCCTGCTCCGTTCGGTGGGACCGCGGACGGCTCGCGCGAGCGAAGCCCGCGACTCGCTTCGGTGGGGCCGGGACGGCTCGGTCGGGCGGAGCCCTCCCTCGCTGGTCACTCCACGGTCACCGATTTGGCGAGGTTCCGAGGCTGGTCGACGTCGTTGCCGCGGCGGTCCGACACGTGGTAAGCGAGCAGCTGCAGCGGCACGATGGCGAGCGCGGGAGAGAGCAACTCGTTCGTCCGCGGGATGGGGATGACCTCGTCGGCGTGCCGGGCGATCTCGGTATCGTCGTCGTGGGCGAGCGCGATCACTACGCCGGCGCGAGCGCGCACTTCCTGGATGTTCGAAAGCATCTTCTTGTACATCGCCCCGCGCAGCGCGATCGCGACGACCGGCAGGTGCTGGTCGATGAGCGCGTTGATCCCATGCTTCATCTCACCCGCGGCGGTCCCCTCGGCGTGGATGTATGAGAGCTCCTTCAGCTTGAGCGCCCCCTCGAGCGCGGTCGGATAGTTCACGCCGCGTCCCAGGTGCAGGAAGTCGCGCGCCTCGTGGTACTTGTACGCGAGCGCGCGGACCTTCGGCTCCTCGCCCAGGACCGCATCGACGAGCGTCGGCAGGTGGAACGCCTCCGCGAGCATGTCGCGCGACGCCTCGCGCCCGATCGTTTCCCGGCGCTGCGCGAGGTACAACGCGAACAAATAGAGGTCGACGAGCATGCTCGTGTACGCCTTCGTGGACGCTACGGCGATCTCAGGGCCGGCGTGCAGGTAGATGACGTCGTCGGCGGTCCGGCTGGCCTGGCTGCCGACGACGTTCACGAATGTCAGGAGTCGCGCGCCGCGGGCGCGAGCTTCTTCCATCGCGGCGAGGGTGTCGACGGTCTCGCCCGACTGCGTCATGGCGATCACCAGCTGCCCCGGCACGACCACCGGTTCCCGGTAACGGTATTCGGAGGCGATCTCCACATCGCACGGTATGTGCGCGAGGCGCTCGATGAGGTACTTGCCGATGAGCGCGGCGTGGAACGCGGTCCCGCACGCGACGAACGTGATGCGGGTGAGGCTTTTCACGTACGCCTCGCCCATGCGCAGATCCTGATCGAAGACCACGCGCCCGGTGCCCCGCTCGACGCGGCCGAGTAGCGTGTCGGAGATCGCGCGCGGCTGCTCGTGGATCTCCTTCAGCATGAAGTGCTTGTATCCCGCCTTCGCCGCCGAGATCGGATCCCACGCGATCGTCTGCGCCGGCCGGCTCCGCGGCTCGCCGTCGAACCCGCGGACATCCACGCCCTCGGCCGTCACGATCACGAGCTCGCCCTGCTCGAGGAACGTCACGCGCCTGGTGTGTTCGAGGAGCGCGGGGATATCGGACGCGATGAAGTTCTCGCCTTCGCCGTGGCCGATGATGACGGCGCCCGCGTTGCTGATGCGGGCCGCCACGATCTTCCCCGGGTCGCACGCGGAGAGGAAGGCCAGGGCGGCCGCACCCTCGAGGCGGGGCAGCACGGCGAGCGCGGCCGCCTCCAGCGTCCCGCCGCGCGCGAGCTCGTCCTCGAGGAGATGGACCACCACCTCGGTGTCCGTAGCCGACGTGAAGCGATGCCCGGCTTCCTCGAGCGGGCGCTTCAGCTCCTCGAAGTTCTCGATGATCCCGTTGTGGATGACCGCGGTCACCGAGCCGCAGTCGACGTGCGGGTGGGCGTTCTGCTCCGTCGGACGGCCGTGCGTCGCCCAGCGCGTGTGGCCGATGCCGGTCGTGCCCTCGAGCGGCTGCCGCGCGACCAGGACCGAAAGGTTCGCGAGCTTGCCCTCAGCCCGGCGGACCTCCAGCACGCCGTCCCGCTGGACCGCCACGCCCGCCGAGTCGTAGCCCCGGTACTCGAGGTGGCGAAGTCCAGACATCAGGATGGGCAGCACCTCCCGCGGTCCGACGTAGCCGACGATCCCGCACACGGCCGCTACGCCTGTCCGAGGTGGGCGGACGCGGCCGCGCCGAGCTCGTCGGCGAGCCGCTCCGCCAGACGGGCGTCGCGCGCCTCGACCGTGATGCGCAGCACAGGCTCGGTGCCGGAGGCCCTGATGACGAGCCGTCCGCCGCTGCCGAGGCTCGTTTCGGCCGCGGTCACCGCGTCGGTGAAACCAGCCTGCTCGCGCCACGAACGGCGGCCGGGAGCGACGACGTTGCGCGTGACCTGCGGCCAGCGCTCGATCTCTCCGGCCATGTCGGCGAGGCTCCGGCCCTCCGCGCGCAGCAGGTGCAGCAGCTCGAGCGCCGTCAGGATCCCGTCGCCCGTCGTCGCGTAGCGCCGGAAGATGACGTGCCCGGAGGGCTCGCCGCCGAACTGCGCGTCGCGCCGCTCGAGCTCTTCCCACACGTAGCGGTCGCCGACGGGCGCCCGCACAAGGCCGATGCCGTCGCGCGCCAGCGTCGCCTCGAGTCCACCGTTGGACATCACGGTCCCGACGATCAGCCGCGGATCGAGGCGGCCGCTGCGCGCGAAGTGCCGCGCGGCGATCGCGAGGACGGTGTCCCCGTCGTGAAGCGCTCCGGTGTGGTCGACCGTCATCACCCTGTCGCCGTCGCCATCGAAGGCGAAACCTATGGCCGCGCCCCGCTCCACCACCGCGCGCTGCAGCGCGGCCGGATGGGTGCTGCCGCAGCCCGCGTTGATGTTCGCGCCGTCCGGCGTATCGAACAGCGTGAGGACCTCGGCACCGGCATGGGCGAAGACGGCGGGCGCCACGCGGTACGTCGATCCGTTCGCGCAGTCGAGCACGACGCGCAGCCCCGCGAGAGGCGGGGCGAGCCCGAGAAGCCAGTCCTCGTATTCGCGCACCAGTCCACGGGAATCGCCCACGAGGCCGATGTCGTCGCGGGTCGGACGGGGCAGCCCGTCGTCGCCGGTCATGAGCGCCTCGATGCGGTCTTCGAGCGCGTCGGGAAGCTTGAGGCCGCGATGGTCGAAGAACTTGATGCCGTTGTCCGCGGCCGGGTTGTGCGACGCGCTTATGACCGCTCCCGCCACGAAGTCGTGGGCGCGCGCCAGGTACGCGAGGCCGGGGGTCGGGATGTGGCCGACCAGCCGGACCTCGGAGCCGACGGAGCAGAGCCCCGCCGCCAGCGCGCTCTCGAGCATGCGCCCCGAGCGGCGGGTGTCGCGGCCGATCACGACGCGGTTCGCGGCGCCGCCGAGAACATGGCCCGCGGCGCGGCCGAGGCGCAGCGCGAGCTCGGGTGTCAGCTCGACGTTCGCGACGCCCCGCACGCCATCGGTGCCGAAGAGGCGCGTCACTTGGGCTTGATCGTCAGGGTGACCTTGGCGGGCTGGACGATCTGGATCGCCGCGCCCTGGGGCACCCGCACCTGGACGTCGACGACGTACGTCCCCGCGGGCTTGCCGGACGCGTCGACCGTCGCGGTCACCTGTTCAGCACCGACGCCCGCCAATGCACCGACGGTGCCAGTCAGCATCAGCTCGACCGTCCTATGGTCGAGGTCGGCCGAAAGGCCGGACGCGAGCCCCGTGACCTGCACGGCCACCAGCGGAAACGGCCGGCTGCCGGTGAGCGGGACGACCGTCAGCGAGACCACGGCCTCCTGCTGCCGCAGCGCGGCGACGCCATCGGGCAGCAGGAGCGGCACCCGCACGGTCCTGTTCGCCGAGATCCCGGTGACGTCCAGGGGTCCCGTCTCGACGTAGTCGAGCGCACCGAGCGCCGCCGCCGACCCCTGCAGCGTCACGGCGACCGGGTCGGTGGCGATCCGCGAGATCCAGTACCCGGCCGCCGCGGCGCCCCGGACCGTCCATAGGACGGGCACGGTGCGCGTCGTCGCGCTCGGCAGGACGGGGATCGACACGCGCACCGCGGCGGGGTCGAAGGCCACGCCGCTGACGACCTGACCCGACGCGTCGACGGCGGTCGGCTGCACCGACTGGATGACGTCCACCGCGGTGTCGCCGAAGCGGACGTCGGCGTAGACCGCGGCCACTGCGGCGACGACGCTCTCCGCCCCGGTGAGCGTCACCTCGGCCGGGACGAACGTCGCGTCTCCGGCGACGGTGCCCTTCGCCGGCTCGTTCCCCAGGCGAGCCTGGATGGCGACCTGGCGGGACGTGATGCGCTCGAGCCGCACGGCGATGGTCGGCGGCACGACCTCCAGCACCTTCACGCGCGGGTCTGTCGCGGCGACGCGGACTGGTGCCTCCTGCGGTTCCGGCCGCGCCGGGTCGACGCCGGAGAGGTCGACGCTCGCCTTTAGGTCGGCGAGCGCGACCCGGTCGGCGACGCCCTCGGGACCGCGGAGCCTGACTCCGACGTCGCCGAGCTGACCGCGCAGGACCACACCCGCCGGCACCTCGGGCCGCTCCACGGGAACGCGGCCGTCGAACGCGACGGTGACCTCGCGGGGCGCCGATTGCGCGACGACCGCCCACAGCACGACGGCGACGATGGCAGCGGCCGCCTTGAGCGGAAAGTCGCGCAGCATCGCGCGGGTGGGCCGGAAGCGCCGCAGGACGAACGCGGGATGGGAGGGGGCGCGCATCGCGCTACCGGCCGGCCAGCGCGGACCCGGCCCGCACTACGACGCCTTCGACCGGAACGGCAGCGGCTGGAGCCGGCTTCGCAGGAGCGAGCTCAGCACCCGGCGCAGCCGCTCCTCGTCGAGTCCGCCGATGATCCGCCCGTTGCTCGCGAGGGAGATGGCCTGCGTCTCCTCGGAGACGACGAGGACGATGGCGTCCGTCTGCGCGCTGATGCTGAGCGCCGCGCGGTGCCGCATCCCGTAGCGGTGCGAGAGGCGGTCGGGCGTCTCCTCGAGCGGCAGCAGGCACGCCGCCGCCACGATCGTCGCGCCGCGGATGATCACTGCGCCGTCGTGGAGGGGCGAGCGCACCATGAAGATGGACGCGAGCAGCTCCGCCGTCAGCTTCCCGTTAACAGGCACGCCGGTTTCGCTGTAATCCTGGAGCCCCGTCGTCCGCTCGATCACGACGAGCGCCCCGTGTCCGGCGCGGCTGATCAGCAGAGCCGCGCGAACGAGCTCCTCGATGGTGCCATCGAATTCCTCGTCGGACGTCGGGCCGAGCAGGCGGTTGAGCGGACCCAGCCGCCCGATCTGGCCGAGGGCGCGGCGCAGCTCGGGTTGGAAGATGACGGGAATCGCGACGAGGGCGGAGAGCGAGAGGACCTGGAGGACGAGCGCGGTCAGCGTGAGACCGAGGAGCTTGGCCACGCCGTAGATGCCGACGAGCACGAGTACCCCGAGGAGGAGCTGGACCGCGCGGGTGCCCCGGATGAGGACCAGGAGGTAGTAGACGAAGATGGCGACAAGGGCGATGTCCAGGACGTTGTTCCAGCCGAACGTGCCGCCGTGCAGGAGGGCCGCGATCTCCTCACCGATGCGGTCGACCGAGAACACGTCTGGCCGGACCTACGCCGTTCGCGAAAGGCGGTCCAGCTCTTCGCGGCGAGCGCCCGTGTCCGCGGTTCCGGCCGCCGCTTCGTGGAGCGAGGAGAGGTCCCGCGATTCGGGCAGGATCTCGGCCGCGTACCTCGCCTCGAGGGTCGCGCGCTCGGTATCGCCGGCCACGGCCACCTCGCGGATGTAGCGGCGGTACTCGACGATCGCGGCATCGATGTCTCCCGCCAGGACGAGCGCGGCGCCCAGGCGACGGTGCGCGGGCAGGTCGCGCGGCGCCAGCCGCACCGTATCCCGCAGGAGCGTGATCGCGCCGGTCCGGCGGCCCGATCTCGCGAGCGCGGCGGCACCGTCGCGCATGGTCTCGAGCGCGGCGCCTTGTTCGTGCGACCGGGCCTGGACCCTCGCGAGCCCCCGGTAGCCGCCCTCGTCGTGCGGGAACGCCGCGACGAGATAGCGGAACTGCTCCTCCGCGTGGCGCAGGCGGCCGCTCTCGAGGCACCGCAGGCCCGCGGCGAGGGCGACCCGGTAGTTGAAGTCGTGGCCGCTGGACATGGGGATAGTGTGCGCCTGCCTGGGGCGGCGCGGCAGTCCTAGCGCTTGGTGTACTGCGGCGCCTTGCGCGCCCTCTTCAGCCCGGGCTTCTTACGCTCCTTCGCGCGCGGGTCGCGCGTCAGGAGGCCGGCGCGCCGCAGCGCGGGCCGGTTGTCGGGGTCCACCTGGAGCAGCGCGCGCGATATGCCGTGCGAGATGGCCCCGACCTGTCCCGAGACGCCGCCCCCCTCGACCTTGATCATGACGTTGAAACGGCGCGCGGTGTTCGTGACGACGAAGGGCTGGATGGCGAGCTCCGTGGCGCCGTCACGGCCGAAGAATTCCTCGAGCGGCTTGCCGTTGACGATCACGGTGCCCTCCCCGGGAACGAGCCTCACGCGGGCGATGCTCGTCTTCCGGCGTCCCGTTCCCTGGAAATAGGGCGTGCTCTTCATCGTTCCTCCTCGGCGAGCCGCTCGGGCTTCTGGGCCGCGTGCGGGTGGTCGGGCCCGGCGTAGACGTGGAGCTTGCGCGCGGTCTTGTCGCCCAGCCGGTTCTGCGGGAGCATCCCGCGGACCGCGCGCCTCACGACCTCTTCGGGGCGGCGCCGGAGGAGCCGCTCCAGCGTCTCGGACTTCAGCCCACCCGGATAACCCGAATGGCGGATGTACTGCTTGTCGGTCAGCTTCTTCCCGGTGACCTTGATCTTCGACGCGTTGACGACGATGACCGGGTCGCCGACGTCGAGGTGCATCGAGAAAGTCGGCTTGTGCTTGCCCCGGAGGATGACGGCGATCCGCGTGGCGAGGCGCCCGAGCGTCTGGCCTTCCGCGTCGACGACGCGCCAGCCGCGCTCGATGTCGCCCGCCTTGACCGCGTGCGTCTTATTCGCGCTCATTCCTCGTCACCGGCTCCTTCTTCGTCTTCGCGCGCGCGAGGCGTGATCCCCGCTTCATACCGGACCCCCACCAGGCAGAGCCCCCCCGGCGGGGCACTCGGCCCGGCCTGCGCGCGGTCGCGGCTGCCGATGATGTCGGCGAACCGCTCCGCCGGGATCTTCCCCCGCCCGACCCAGAGCAATGTACCGACGATCGCTCTGACCATCCCGCGGAGGAACGCGTCCGCCTCGATGCCGAACCGGAGCACGCCGTCGTCGGGCCTTGTCCACTCCGCCCGCCGGACCGTCCTCACTCCGCCCGGGCCTGCCGCGAACGCGGCGAAGTCGTGCGTGCCGACCAGCTCCGCCGCCGCAAGGTCGAGCGCCGAGCGGTCGAGCGCCTGCGGGATCCATTGCTCGTGCAGGCGTTGCAGTGGCCGGCGCACGGGGCCGTTCCATATCCGGTATTCGTATGCGCGGCCCGTCGCCGAGAACCGGGCGTGGAAGCCGTCCCCTGCCGGTTCGAGCGCCGGTACCGCGATGTCCGCGGGAAGGAGGGCGTTTACCCCCCTCCAGATCGTCGCGCCGTCGAGCGCGACGCTCGTCGTGAAGCTGATCGTCTGTCCCGTCGCGTGGACCCCAGCGTCCGTCCTGCCCGCACCGGTGACCCGGACGGCCTCGGTGCAGAGGCTCCCGAGCGCCCGCTCCAGCTCCCCCTGGATCGTCGGCGCGTTCGGCTGGACCTGGAAGCCGGCGTAGCGCGTGCCGTCGTACGCGACGACCGCCTTCCAGTGCGGCGTTAGGCCTTCCCCTCCCCCGCCGGCTTGGCCGCGCGGCGCCTGGCCGGCGCGGGCGTCGTCGCCGCGGCCTCCTCGGCGGAAGGCGCCGCACGCCGCCTGGTCGGCAGCCGGAGACGGCGCCTGGGCCGCGCCGCCGCCTCCGCGCGCTTCTCGGTCTCCTTCTCCTCCTCTACCCCGGGAACGAGCTCGAGGAGCATGAGCGGGGCGCTGTCGCCGACGCGACGGCTCAGGTGCGAGAGCCGAAGGTACCCCGAGTTCCTTGTCGGATAGCGGGCGGCGAGGTCGGTGAACACCTTCTCGACGATCTCCGGCTCCGGCAGCCACGCGAGCGCGCGGCGGCGGGCGGACAGCGAGCCGTCCTTGCCGAGGTTGATCATCCTGTCGACGAAGCCGCGGACCTCCTTCGCCTTCGCCTCGGTCGTCTTGACCCGCTCGTAGCGCAGCACCGACAGAGTGAGATTCCGCAGCATCGCCCGGCGATGACCGCTGGTCCGGCCGAACGTTCGCTGATGCGCCTGGTGCGGCACTACCGCTCTTCCTCGTCGTCGTCGAAGAGGTCGAGATCGGATTCGACGTCGTCCGCCGGAAGGTCGGCCTCGGCCCGGGGCGCGTCCTCCACGAGCGCCGCGCCCTCGTCCACGGCGTCCGCCGGGAGGTCGCCGACGGATGACAGGACCAACTCGACCTCGTCGGCCTGCTCGCCGGTGGTCGCGGGCGCGTCCACGAGCCCGCGGAACACGAGCCGCTCCTTGATCTCGTCGAGCGACTTCTTCCCGAAATTGCGCATCCGGAGGAGCTCCTCGTCGGGGGTCTGGAGCAGCTGACCGACCTTCGTGATGCCGTGCCGCTTCAGGGAGTTGAAGGCGCGCTGCGGCAGGTCGAGGTCCTCGATCGGCATGTCGGCGATGGCCGGCGGCAGCGCGCTGCCGTTCCCCGCGACCGGCGTGGCGAGCGCGGCCGGCGTGCGGGTCAGCCCGGAGAACAGCGAAAATTGCTGCACCAGGATCTGCGAGCCCTGCGCCACGGCCTCGTCGGGGGGTGTCGTCGCGTCGGTCCAGACCTCGAGGATGAGCCGGTCGTAGTTCGTGACCTGACCGACCCGCGTGTTCTCGACATTGAAGTTCACCTTGCGGACCGGGCTGAATAGCGCGTCGATCGGGATGACGCCGATCGGCAGGCCCTCCTTGCGGTCCGCGGCGTGGAAGCCACGGCCGGTCTCCACGGTCAGCTCCATCCACAGCGAGGCTTCGGGTTCCAGGGTGGCGATGTGAGCCTCGGGGTTGACGATCTCGATGTCGCTCGTCGTCGTGATGTCCGCGGCCGTGACGTCCCCTGGGCCATCCTTCTCGAGGGTGAGGGTCACCGGCTCGCCGGCGAACGAGCGCACGCGGACCAGCTTCAGGTTGAGGACGATCTGGACGACGTCCTCCTTCACCCCTGGGATCGTCGAGAACTCGTGCGCCACTCCGCGCACGCGCGCGGCGGTGATGGCCGCGCCGGGGAGAGAGCTGAGCAGGACCCGTCGCAGCGAGTTGCCGAGCGTCGTCCCGTATCCGGCCGGCAGCGGCTCGCACACGAACTTCGCGTAGCGGTCGTCGCCTTCGACCCGCTCGATCTTGGGGTACTCGAGTTCCACGATGGACATCGTTCTTCCTTCCTGACGCTACCGGCGCACGTTCACCGCGAGTAGTGCTCGACGATGAGCTGGGTGTCGACCTGGGTCTCGATCTCGCGCCGCGATGGCAGCGCGAGCACCCGCGCGGTGAAGGCCTCGGGGTCGACTTCGAGCCAGCCGGGACGCACCTGCGTCTTGGCCCACGCGACCATCTCCTTGAAGTAGCTCGACCCGCGGCTGGACTCGTGCACCGCGACGACGTCGCCCGCGCTCACGGCGCTGCTCGGCGTTTTCGCCCGCCGGCCCTTCACGGTGATGTGCCCGTGCGTCACCAACTGCCGCGCCTGGGCGCGCGATTTCGCGAATCCGGCGCGGTACACGACGTTGTCGAGCCGGCTCTCGAGCAGCTGGAGCAGCACGTCCCCCGTCGCCCCCTTGCGCTCGGTGGCACGTTCGAAGCTGAGCTTCATCTGCGCCTCGAGGACACCGAATATCCGCCGCAGCTTCTGCTTCTCACGAAGCTGGAGCGCGAAGTCGGAAACCTTGCGCCGCCGCTGCTGGTGCATGCCGGGAGGCGAATTGCGCTTCTCGAGCGTGCACTTCGTCACGCACTTCTCACCCTTGAGATAGAGCTTCGTCGCCTCACGGCGGCACAGCCTGCAGACCGGACCCGTATAGCGCGCCATCTGCTGCTCCTCTCCTACTCGTCCGGCACCTAGACCCGGCGCCGTTTCGGCGCGCGGCAGCCGTTGTGCGGGATCGGGGTGACGTCCGTGATCGCGGTCACCTCGAGTCCGGACGCCTCGAGAGCCCGTATCGCCGCCTCACGGCCGGCACCGGGGCCGCGGACGAAAACCTCGACGGTCTTCAGGCCCTGCTCGATGGCCTTCTTCGCCGCGTTCTCCGCGGTGACCTGAGCGGCGTATGGCGTGCTCTTGCGAGAGCCCTTCCAGCCGGATGCGCCGGCGGAGGACCACGCAAGCACGTTCCCCGCCGGGTCCGTGAGCGAGACGATGGTGTTGTTGAAGGACGCGCGGATATGCGCGGCGCCCCGTGGCACGACGCGCTTCTCGCGCTTGCGCCGTGGCGCCGGCTTCGGCTGCTCCGCCTCGGCTGGTGCTGGCCGCGCCGCGGGTTTGGTGGCTGCTTCCTGTGCCAAAGTCACATCCTTCGTCGCTCGCTCTGCGTTTTCACGCCGGCAGGTTGGCGGGGCCGCGCCGTCGCGGCTGTGCTAGGTCTTGGAGACCGCCTTCTTGCGCCCGGCCACTGTCTTCCGTGCCCCTCGGCGGGTGCGCGCGTTGGTCCGGGTGCGCTGCCCGCGCGTCGGCAGGCCGCGGCGGTGCCGAAGGCCGCGGTAGCTGTTGATCTCCTGCAGCCGCTTGATGTTGAGCGCGATCTCCCGCCGAAGGTCACCCTCGACGGTGAAGCCGCGGTCGATCAGCTCCCGGATCCGCGAGATCTGTGGCTCCGTGAGGTCGCGCACCCGGATGCCGTGCGCGATCCGCGCGTCGTCGAGGACCTGCCGCGCGGTCGTCGGACCGATGCCGAAGATGTAGCGCAGCGACACGTCAACGCGCTTCTCGCGGGGTATGTCGACGCCTGCGATCCGAGCCATCGCTATCCCTGCCTCTGCTTGTGTTTCGGCTCAGGGCAGATCACAAGGATCACGCCCTCCCGCCGGATGATCTTGCACTTGTCACAGCGCTTTTTGACTGACGCCCTGACTTTCATTTACCTAAAGGCGCCCTTCGTTGTGCTCGTCATCGTCAGTGCGGTCCCGTTGTATTTCACGACTCGTAGCGGCGCGGTGCGGTTCGTCGTCCTCTCGACTCGTAGCGGCGCGGTGCGATTCGTCGTCCGTGCGACTCGCAGGAACGCCGTGCGGATCGTCGTCTCCTCGACTCGCAGGTACGCCGGGCGATTCGTCGTCCCCTCGACTCGTAGCAGCGCGGTGCGATTCGTCGTCCCCTCGACTCGTAGGTGCGCTGGGCGGTTCGTCGTCCCCACGGTGGCGCTAGTACCGCACCCGCCGCGTGATCCGGCCTCGTTTCAGGTCGTACGGCGAGAGCTCCACTAGCACCTTGTCGCCGGGAACGACGCGGATGAAGTTCATGCGCATCTTCCCCGAGATGTGAGCGAGGACCGCGTGGCCGTTCTGCAGGTCGACCTTGAACATCGCGTTCGGGAGAGCCTCGGCGACGGTGCCCTCCACTTCGATGACGTCCTTGTTGCTCGATCTACTTGTTGCCATACGCTCCAGACACAAAAAGCTCCGCGGCACGCGGCCACGGGAGCGAAAAATGTACCAAAATAGCCCGCCGCACGCAACCCTTGGCTGCGCGCAAACAGGCCACGTCCGCTCGCGCGGCGGCCAGCGCGCTCGGTGCGGGCATGGCGGCGCGGTCCACCGATGCGGTGCCGGCGACCGTACGCCGAACGGTCAGGCGGCGACCGCTTCCGACCCGTTCGCCACCGTGAGCACCACCGGCCCGGCGGCGGTGCACCAGAGCGTGTGCTCGAAGTGCGCCGAGAGGCTGCCGTCGGCGGTCACCACCGTCCACTGGTCCTCGAGCGTCCGCGTGCCCGGCTGGCCGATGTTCAGCATCGGCTCGATGGCGATGCAGAGCCCCTCGCGGATCGCCAGCCCCCGGTCTGGGGATCCGTAGTTGGGCACCTGCGGCTCCTCGTGCATCGCCCGTCCGATCCCGTGCCCGACGTAGTTGCGGACGACCGAGTAGCCCTCGGTCTCGGCGTGGCGCTGGACTGCGGCTCCGATGTCGCCGAGACGGCCGCCGACCCTCGCGGCGGCGATCCCGCGCCGCAGCGCCTCCTCGGTGACCGCGATCAGGCGCGCCGCCCCGGGGGCGACCTCGCCAACGGGCAGCGTGATGGCCGCGTCCGCGTGCCACCCGTCGACGATCGCGCCGGCGTCGATGCCAACGATGTCGCCCTCGCGGAGCTTCCGCCGGCTCGGGATCCCGTGGACTATCTGGTCGTTGACGGAGGTGCAGATCGTCGCGGGGTAGCCGTAGTAGCCGAGGAACGACGACGTCGCGCCGTGGCGCCGGAGCTCCTCGGCCGCGATCCGGTCGAGCTCGAGAGTGGTGATGCCCGGACGCAGCGCCGCGCGGCATCGCGCCAGCATCGCCGCGACCACCAGGCCCGCTTCCCGCATCCGCGCCGTGTCCGCCGGCGTCTTCAGCGTGATCAGGCGGCGATCGCCTTGAACAGTCGCTCGGTCACGTCGTTCATGCTGCCCACCCCGTCCACGCGCCAGAGGAGGCCCCGTCCGTCGTAGTGCTCCACCACCGGCTTCGTCTGCGCCTCGTATACCTCGAGCCGCCGCCGCACGACCTCGGGCGCGTCGTCAGCGCGGGCGGTCGCGACGACAGGTCCACCGCAGCGATCGCACACCCCGCTGACCGTCGGTGGCCGAACGGCGAGCGAGTACGCCGTCTGGCAATTCGTGCACGTCGCGCGCGCGCCGACGCGCCGCAGAAGCTCGTCTCTGGGCACCTCGATGAGGACCACGCGGTCCACGTGGCGGTCGAGCGGTTCGAGCAGCGCGTCGAGCGCGTCGGCCTGCGCGACGGTGCGTGGGAAGCCGTCGAAGATCACCCGCCGCGCGCCGTCGGTCTCGGCGAGCCGCGAGCGCACCATGCCCACGGTGATCTCATCGGGCACGTACGCGCCCTTGCTCATGTACGTCTCGGCGAGCTTGCCGAGCTCGGTCCCGAGGCGGACGTGCTCGCGGAAGAGGTCTCCCGTCGCCAGGTGCAGCCATCCGTGGCGATCCGTTAGGAGCCGCGCCTGCGTTCCCTTGCCCACGCCCGGGGGGCCGATGAAGATGAGCTCCCCGTCCGGGCGTGCGGGCGTCGGCATGGCCACCTATTGGATGAAGCCCTCGTAGCTCCGCATCAGCAGCTGCGCCTCGAGCTGCTTCATCGTCTCCACGACCACGCCGACGACGATCAGGATGCTCGTGCCGCCGAGGCGCAGGGTCTGCACGCCGGTGAGGTCGCCCACGAGGGTCGGCATGACCGCAACGATGCCGAGGAAGAGCGCGCCGGCGATGGTGATGCGCGTGACGACCCGTCCGAGGAACTCCGCCGTCGGCCGGCCGGGGCGGATGCCCGGGATGAATCCGCCGTAGCGCCGGATGTTGTCCGCCACGTCGTTCGGTACGAAGGTGAAGGCCGTGTAGAAGAAGGTGAACGCCACGACCAGGATGAAGTACAGGCTGTTGTAGAGGAAGGCGTTCTGGAACGCGCCGACGATCCCCGTTGACAGGTTGCGCAGCCATTCCGTCTCGCTGTTCGTGAAGTACTGCGCGATCTGCGTCGGGAGCAGCAGGATCGAGATCGCGAAGATGATCGGGATCACGCCCGCGCTGTTGACCCGCAGCGGTATGTGCGTCGAACCGCCCGAATACATCCGCGTCCCGCGGACGCGCTTGGCGTACTGGACCGGGATCCGACGCTGGCCCTCTTGGATGAAGATGATCGCTCCGATCACTCCCACGGCGATGAGCGCGTACACGCCGAGAAGCAGGTAGTTCTCCTGCACCTGGACGGTCTGCGCCACCGTCGTGGGCAGCCGGCCCACTATCCCGGCGAATATGATGAAGCTGATCCCGTTGCCGATGCCGTTCTCGCTGATCAGCTCCCCGAGCCACATCAGGATGAGCGTGCCGGCGGTCAGCGTCGCGAGGATCGCGATCGTGAGGCCGATGCTTCCGAGGCCGAACTCGCTGATGACGCCGGAGTTCTTGAAGAAGATCGCGATGCCCGTTCCCTGGAGCAGCGCGAGCGGCACGGTGAGGATGCGCGTGTACTGGTTGATCTTGTTGCGCCCGAACTCACCCTCCTTCGAGAGGCGCTCGAGCGCGGGGATCGTCTGGTTGAGGAGCGTCATGATGATCGACGCGTTGATGTACGGGTTCACCCCGAGCGCGACCACCGACAATCGCGCGAGGCCGCCCCCGGAGAACAGGTCGAGCAGGTTCAGGAGCTGGTTGTTCTGAAGGACGTTGGCGAGCTGCGCCTGGTCGACGCCGGGAAGCGGGACGTGCGCGAGGAACCGGAACACGACGAGCATCCCGAGCGTGAACAGGATCTTGTTGCGCAGGTCCGGCGCGCGGAAGGCATCGATGAGCGCGGTGAACATGCTCACCGCTGTCAGTCGCCCTCGATGAGTACCACGGAACCGCCCGCGGCCTCGACCTTGCGGCGAGCCGTGGCCGAGACGGCGTGGGCACGGACCTCGAGGGCGCCGTCGGGCGACCCCTCGCCGAGGATCTTCACCTTCCGCGCGGCGCCGATGAGGCCCTTCGCCGCGAGGCTCTCGGGCGAGACCTTGCCGTCAACGGCGTACTGGCCGAGGACGCCGACGTTGACGGCCACGTAGTCGCGGCGGAACCGGTTGGTGAAGCCGCGCAGCTTCGGAACGCGCATGTGCAGCGGCGTCTGGCCGCCCTCGAACCAAGCCGGCAGGCCGGGGCCGGTCCGGGCGAGCTGCCCCTTCGTGCCGCGACCCGCCGTCTTGCCCTGCCCCGCGCCGGTGCCGCGGCCGAGCCGCCGTGTCGGACGCCGGCTGCCCTTTGGCGGCTTGAGCTCGTGGAGCTTCACGACTTCCCCTCCTCCACGGTGACGAGGTGCGCCACCTTCCGGAGCATCCCGCGCAGCGCGGGCGAGTCCTCGTGCACGACACGCGAGCCCGTCCGGCGCAGTCCGAGCGCCGCGAGCGTGCGCCGCGCCTCGACCTTCTCGCCGATGGCGCTCTTGTGCCGGTGGATGCGCACTTCGCTCACTCGGCGACCGCCAGCGCGACGTCCGGCTCGGGCTTCGGCGCCGGAGGCGTGAGGCCGCGCAGCTCGCGTACGCGCTCGGGCGAGCGCAGCTGTTCGAGGGCGCGCATGGCGGCGCGTACGACGTTCACCGGGTTCGAGCTGCCGAGCGACTTGGACAGGATGTCGTGGATCCCGGCCGACTCGACGACCGCGCGCACCGAGCCTCCGGCGATGACGCCCGTGCCCTTCGACGCGGGCCGGAGCAGAACGCGAGCCGCACCGAAGTCCGCCGTCACCTGGTGCGGGATCGTCCGATCCAGCAGCGGGACGAGCATGAGGTGCTTCTTCGCATCCTCGACGCCTTTCTTGATCGCGTCGGGAACCTCGTCCGCCTTCCCGAGGCCCGCGCCGACGTGTCCGCGTCCGTCCCCCACGACGACGATCGCCGAGAAGCTGAACCGCCGGCCGCCCTTGACGACCTTCGAAACGCGGTTGATCTGGACGACGCGCTCGGTCAGCTCGAGGCGGTTCGTCTCTATGCGCGCCACCCTAGAACTCCAACCCGGAGGACCGCGCGGCCTCGGCCAGCGCGCGCACGCGGCCGTGGTAGCGGTACCCGCCGCGGTCGAACACCACGCCGGCGATGCCGGCGGCCTTCGCCTTGTCCGCCAACCGCGCGCCGACCGACTTCGCCCGCTCGATCTTCGTGCCCGTCGCGTCGTTGGCTTCGAGGGTCGAAGCGGCGGCGAGCGTGCGGCCCGATTCGTCGTCGATGAGCTGCGCGTAGATGTGCGTCACCGAGCGGAACACCGCGAGGCGGGGCCTCTGGGCCGACCCGCGGACGCGCTGCCGGACGCGCGCGTGGCGCCGCGCGCGCGCCACCAGCCGTGTCGCGGTCATGCCGACCTCCTCATGCCTTCGCGCCGACCTTGCCGGCCTTCCCGGCCTTCCGCCGGATGCGCTCGCCCGCGTACTTCACGCCCTTCGCCTTGTATGGATCCGGAACACGCAGCGCGCGGATGCGCGCGGCGATCTCGCCCACGAGCTCCTTGTCGATCCCCGACACCCTCAGCTTCTGCGGAGTGTCGAGCGAGAACGCGATCCCCGCCGGCGGATCGATCTCGACCGGGTGCGAGAAGCCGAGCGAGAGCTGGAGCTTCTTGCCCGCGAGCGCCGCGCGGTAGCCGGTGCCGCTGATCTCGAGGTCGCGCGTGAACCCTGAAGTCACTCCGACGACCATGTTGGCCAGCAGCGTCCGGGATAGCCCGTGGAGGGCGCGAGCCTGCTGCGTCTCGTTCGCCCTGTCGACCGCGACGGTGCCGTCGCGCCGCGCGAGAGCGACGAGCGGGTGGAACGTGCGCCGCAGCTCGCCCTTCGGTCCCTTGACGGTGACCGCCTGGCCCTCGATCGCCACATCGACGCCCGCCGGCACGACGACCGGCAGCTTGCCGATCCTGCTCATGACTCACCACACATGCGCGACAATTTCCCCCCCGAGGCCTTTGCGCTCGGCCTCCCGGCCGGTCATGAGCCCCGATGACGTCGAGACGATCGCGACCCCGAGGCCGCCGAGGACGCGCGGCATCTCGGTCTTGCGCCGGTAGACGCGCAGCCCGGGCCGGCTGATCCGCCGCAGCCCCGCGACCGCGGGCACCTTGCCGCCGACGTACCGCAGGCGCAGCACGAGCTGGCCACTCTGCTGTTCGAACCCGGCGATGAAGCCCTCGCTCTTGAGGATGCGCGCGACCTCGGCCTTCAACCTGCTGGACGGCATGGTCACCGACTGGTGCCGCGCGGCGACGCCGTTGCGGATCCGCGTCAGCATGTCCCCCACCGGGTCGCTCGGCGGTCCGCCGCCGCGCGGGCGTCCCTTCTTCGGCGTCACCACCCGGCCACCCGGGCGCGGAGCGACGCGGGGCGCTTCGGCCGTCGCGACCGCGGCGTCGGCCGGCGCGGCCGTGGCGGGGCCGACATCAGGCGTGGGCGCGGTCGCCGCGTCGGGGGCGCCGCCTGGCGCTCTCTCTTCGATGCTCATGCCCTCACCAGCTCGACTTCGTGACGCCCGGCAACTCGCCCATCAGAGCGCGCTCGCGGAAACAGATCCGGCACAGGCCGAACTTTCGCATGTAGCCGCGCGGGCGTCCGCACACCTGGCAGCGGTGATACGCCTGCACCTTGTGCTTCGGCGGGCGCTGCGATTTTAGGAGCAGGCTCTTCTTGGCCATCCGTTCTCTTCGTTCCCCCTTTAGCGCCCGGTGCCCTCTGGAGCCGTCCGGAACGGCATCCCGAGCTGGCGGAGGAGCGCACGCCCCTCCTCATCTGTCTTCGCGGTCGTGACGATGGTGACCTCGAGGCCACGCAGCCGGTCGATCTTGTCGTACTCGATCTCCGGGAAGACCAGCTGTTCCTTGAGACCGAGCGAGTAGTTTCCGCGGCCGTCGAAGCTCTTGTCCGGCACGCCCTGGAAGTCGCGGATGCGCGGCAGGGCGACGGTCAGCAGCTTCTCGAGGAAGTGCCACATCCGGTCTCCGCGCAGCGTCACCTTGAGGCCGATGGGCATCCCCACCCGCAGGCGGAAGTTCGAGATGGCCTTCCGCGAGCGCGTCACGACCGGGCGCTGGCCCGTCACCGCGGCGAGGTCGGCGGCCGCCGCGTCCATCGCCTTGCCGTTGCCGATCGCCTCGCCCATCCCGATGTTGAGAGTGACCTTCTCGACGCGCGGCACCTGCATCACGTTCCCGTAGGCGAACGTCTTGCGGAGCTCCTCCCGCACGGTAGCGGCGTAGCGCTCCTTGAGGCCGGGCACCGGCCAGTCGATCGGACCCTCCGGCATCGGCGCCATCGGCGCCGGCGCCGCCGTCTTCGACGCGCGGGTGCTCTTCCCGGTCGGCGCCGGGGTCGTGGTCTTGGACGACGCCGACTTCTCGGTCGACTTCGCGGCCGACTTCGCCGAGGGACTCATTCGTTCCCCCTCATTCCCTGGCGGCCTGACCGATCTGCCGGGCCAAGGCCCGCAGACAGCTCACGGCTGGTGGGACTCGCTCGCCCCGGCGGAGCCGTGTCTCGCTCGTTCCTTGCTGCTGACCGATCTGCCGGGCCAAGGCCCGCAGGCAGCTCACGGCTGGTGGGACTCGTTCGCCCCGGCGGAGCCGTGTCTCGCTCATTCCCTGGCCTCGACGATGGTCTCCCCGCAGCGCTTGCAGACGCGCTCCCGGTTGTCCTCGTCGACCCGGTGCGCGACCCGCGTGGGCTTCCCGCAGTGCGGGCACACGACCATGACCTTCGCCGCGGCGAGGGCCATCGGGTGGTCGACGATGCCACCCTTGACCTGCTTGTTCGGGTTCGGCTTGGTGTGGCGGCGCGCGACGTTCACCCCGGCGACGACGAGCTGCCCGGCCGCCGGCCGGACCTCCTGGACGCGGCCCCGCTTTCCACGGTCCTTGCCCGCGATGACCATGACCTCGTCTCCCCGGCGTATGCGCATCCGCTGCATCAGAGGACCTCCGGCGCGAGCGAAACGATCTTCATGAAGTTGCGCTCGCGGAGCTCGCGGGCCACCGGCCCGAAGATGCGCGTGCCGCGCGGCTGGTCCTGCGGATTGAGCAGGACGGCGGCGTTGTCATCGAACCGGATGAGCGATCCGTCACGACGCCGTACTTCCTTCGTTTGCCGCACCAGGACCGCGCGCACCACGTCGCCCTTCTTCACCTGGGCGTTTGGGATGGCCTGCTTCACCGTGGCGATGAAGACGTCGCCGATCTCGGCGGTCGTGCCGGTCGACGATCCGAGGACGCGGATCACCGAAAGCTCGCGGGCTCCGGTGTTGTCCGCGCACCGGACGCGCGTGTACGGGCGGATCATGTGCCGTCGTTATCCCTCTCGCTCTTCCGCTGCGGGCTCGGCCCGCTCCATCGGTTCCTCGGGTGCGGCCCGCTCCGGAATGAGCAGCGCGCCGGAGCCCTCGGATTCCTCGAGCGCCTTCTCCACGTCGGCCGCCTTCGGCGCCGCGGCCTGCGCCTCGCCGGCGCGGGAGAGCACCTCGACGACCGCCCAGCGCTTGGTCGCGCTGAAAGGCCGGCTCTCCTGGATACGCACGAGGTCGCCCGCCTTCACCTCGGCGGCCGCGTCGTGCACCGCGAAGCGCTTCCGCAGGCGGATCACCTTGCCGTAGAGGGGGTGCTCGCGCTGCCGCTCGACCTCCACGATGACGGTCTTCGCCTGCTTCGCCGATACGGCCATACCGACCTTGGTCTTGCGCCGGCTGGTGCGCCAGCGCGGCGGCGCGGCTGCGTCGCGGTCGCGCGACGGCGCAGCGGGGCGGCGGCGCGCGACGGTCTTCTTGGCCGCCGCGGCGGGCCGGGCCGGGGTACGCGCCGCGGCAGCGCGGACGGTCTTCGCCGGAGCGGCCGACTTCGACACGCGCTTGGACGGCGTCGCCGACCTTGTGGTCTTCTTCTCAGCCATCGGACGCCGTCTCCCGCTCGTGCATCGCGGCGAGCGCCCTCGCGATGCGCTGGCGCGCAGTCGGGATGCTGCGGTAGTTCTTCAACTGACGCGTGGCGAGCTGGAAGCGAAGGTTGAGCAGCTCCTCCTTCGCCGTGCGCAGCTCGTCCGCGAGCTCCGTATCAGACAGCCGTCGCGTGTCCTGCACTTGCACCCGTCTCCTCTCGCGTGAGGAATTTCGTCTTGATCGGCAGCTTGTATGAGGCGAGCCGCATCGCCTCCTTCGCCAGCAGCGGATCGACGCCCGCGAGCTCGAACAGCACTCGCCCGGGCCGGACCACCGCGACCCAGTGGTCGGGCGCGCCCTTCCCGGACCCCATCCGGACCTCGGCAGGCTTCTTCGTGACCGGCTTGTCCGGGAACACCCGGATCCATACCTTGCCGCCGCGCTTCAGGTGGTGGACGATCGCGCGCCGGGCCGCCTCGATCTGCCGGGCCGTCATCCAGCACGGCTCCTGCGCCTGCAAGGCGTAGTCGCCGAAGGCCAGGAAGGCGCCGCCGCTGGCGGCCCCCTTCATCCTGCCACGCTGGAACTTGCGGTGCTTGAGGCGCTTCGGTTGCAGCATCGCCTAGAGTCCCGGCCGGCCGGCCGCCGCCGGCGCCTGCTGCGCGACGTGGCGCGGCGCAGGCTCGACGTCGCCCTTGTAGATCCAGGCCTTCACGCCGATCGTGCCGAACGTCGTCTTCGCGATGGCACGCCCGAAGTCGATGTCCGCGCGGAGGGTGTGCAATGGCACGCGGCCCTCGCGCTCCCACTCGCGGCGGGACATCTCCGCGCCGCCGAGACGTCCGGCGACGGCGACACGAACTCCCTTGGCCCCTGACTTCATCGAACGCGACACCGTCTGCTTCAGCACCTTGCGGAATGAGACGCGCCGCTCGAGCTGCTGCGCCACGTTCTCGGCGATCAGCGTGGCGTCGAGCTCCGGATAGCGGATCTCGAAGATGTTCACCTTGACCGCCTTACCGGTGGTCTTGGCGAGGACCTGGCGGAGCTCCTCGACCTTCGTACCGCCCTTGCCGATCACGACGCCGGGCTTCGCGGTCTGGATCGTGACGGTGACCTGGTTCGTCGAGCGCTCGATGTCGATGCGCGCGATCGCGGCGTCGCGCAGGCGCGAGCGGATGGCCTGGCGGATGGCGAGGTCCTCCTTGAGCAGCACGCGGTAGTTCTTCGAACCCGCGTACCACTTCGCGTTCCACGTCTTCGTGAAACCGAGGCGGAACCCGGTCGGATGCGCCTTCTGGCCCATGCCTAGCTCTCCTTCTCGTCGAGGACGACTGTGAGGTGCGCCGTCCGGTGCACCTTGATGTCGCGCCGGCCGCGGCCCCGCATCCAGACGCGCTTCAGCCGCGGGCCTTCGTCCGCGAGGGCCCGCTTCACGTAGAGGTTCTCGAGCGTGAGGTTGAAATTGTTCTCGGCGTTCGCGACCGCCGACCGCACGACCCTCCCGATCGCGATCGCCGGAGCCTTCGGGAGGTGTTCGAGCAGCGCGATCGCCTCGGCCGCCGGCTTGCCGCGGATGAGGTCCGTGACCAGCCGCGCCTTGCGCGGGGACATGCGCTGGTACCGGGCGCTCGCACGGACCTCCATCAGGCCCCCGCCTTCACGGTCGTCGCGCGCTCGGTCGCCGCACCGCGCCCATGGCCGCGGAACGTCCGCGTCGCCGCGAACTCTCCGAGCTTGTGGCCGACCATGTTCTCGGTCACGAACACCGGTACGTGACGGCGGCCGTCGTGGACGGCGATCGTGTGGCCGACCATGATCGGCAGGACGACGGAGTCGCGCGACCAGGTCTTGATGACCTTCTTCTCGTTGCGCTCGTTCAGCTTCTCGATCTTCTCCCGCAGGGAAGCCTCGACGAACGGGCCCTTTTTGACTGACCTACTCACTTCCGCCTCTTCTTCGCCGGCCGGATCACGAAGCGATCCGTCTTCGGGTTCCGCCGCGTCTTCAGCCCCATCGCCGGCTTGCCCCACGGCGTCTGCGCCTGGCCTCCGACCGGCGACTTCGCCTCGCCGCCGCCGTGCGGGTGGTCGCGCGGGGACATCACCACGCCGCGCACGGCCGGCCGCCAGCCCATCCGGCGTTTGTGTCCGGCGCCGCCGATCTTGCGGTTCTCGTGGTCGAGGTTGCCGAGCTGGCCGATCGTGGCGCGGCAGCGCACCTGGATGATGCGGATCTGCCCCGACGGCAGGCGCACCTGGGCGTACTCGCCTTCCTTGGCCACGAGCTGCGCGACGCCGCCGGCAGAGCGCACGAGCTGCGCGCCGCGCCCAGGCTGCAGCTCGATGCCGTGGATCTGCGTCCCCGTCGGGATCTGCTCGAGCGTCAGGCAGTTGCCGACGCGCGCTTCGGCGTCCGCGCCAGACAGCACCGTGTCGCCGACCTTCAGGTCATTCGGCGCGAGGATGTACCGCTTCTCCCCGTCCCGATACGACAGCAACGCGAGCCGGGCCGAACGGTTCGGGTCGTACTCGATGGCCGTGACCTTGGCCGGGATCCCGTCCTTGTTGCGCTTGAAGTCGACGATCCGGTAGCGCTTGCCCTCGCCGCCGCCACGGTGACGCGTGGTGACGCGTCCCTGCGCGTTGCGGCCCGCTTTGCGCAGCTTGCGCTCGGTCAGCTTCTTCTCCGGATCCTTGCCCTTCGTGAGCTCGGCGAACGACGCCGACTGCCGGAACCGCCGCACCGGGGTGATCGACTTGTACTGCTTGAGAGGCACGTCCTACACCCCCTGTTCGATCTGCGCGGCTTCGCCGGCAGACTGCTCACGGCTGGTCGAATGCGCTCGTCGCGGCACAGCCGCTCCTCGGCGCATGTCTAGACCCCCTCCACGAAGTAGCGTTCGATGCGCTGACCCTGGGCGATCGTGACGACGGCCTTCTTCCAGTCCGACCGCCGGCCGATGCGGCGGCCGAGGCGGCGCGTCTTTCCGTGCACGATGCTCGTGTTCACCGCAACGACGTCGACCTTGAAGGCTTCCGCGACGGCCGCGGCGATCTCGCGCTTGTTCGCGTCTTTCATCACGGCGAAGGTGTAGCGGCCCTCGTTCGTGCCGCTCATCGACTTCTCGGTGATGACCGGGCGCAGCAGCACGAGCGTCCCGCGGTTCATGACGTCACCTCGGCCGCGCCGTTGCCGGCCCGCACGGCGAGCGCCTCGAGTGCCGGCCGCGCGACCAGCACCGTGTCATGCATGAGGACGTCGGTGAGGCGAAGCGTCCCCGCGGTGCGCACCTCCACGCGGGCCGCGTTCGCGGTCGCGCGAGAGGTCGTGGCGTCGTCGTCGGCGGTGATCACGAGCGCGCTTCCCGTGTCGCCGATCCCCGCCAGCCACGCCACGAGCGCCGCGGTGCGCGGACGCTCCTCTCCTAACCTGGGCTGATCGAACACGATCACGCGACCCTCGGCCGCCCGCGCCGCGAACGCCTCCGAGAAGGCCGCCCTGCGCATGCGCGCCGGGATGCGCTGCTTGTAGCGGCGGCCGTTCGGCCCGAAGGCGACCGCGCCATGCCGCCAGAGCGGCGAGCGGGTCGAGCCCTGACGCGCGCGGCCGGTGCCCTTCTGGCGCCACGGCTTGCCCCCGCCGCCCTTCACGCGCGTGCGGTTCTTCGTCGCGGCGTTCGCGCCGCGTTTGTTAGCGCGTTCGGCCAGCAGCGCCTGCACGAGCACGCCGCGGCCGGCGGCCGACGAGACCAGCGCGTGGGGCAGCTCGAGCGTGCCTGCGGACGACCCGTCGGCGGCGATCACCGGGGCGTGCCCCGCCGGCGCCGTCGGCAACGGCCGGGGCTCGCGCGGCGGACGCGCCACGCGCGTGGGCTCCTCGCCGTCGCGGCGGCCCGGGACCCTCGGCGTGAGCGCCCGGGTGATGGGCCGCGCCACCGCGCGGCGGGCCGGCGCCTTGGCGGCGGCGGACTTCGCTGCGGACTTCGCTGCGGACTTCGCTGCGGACTTCGCTGCGGCCGGCTTGCGCGCTCCTCCGGCAGCCGCGGGGGCCGCTGCTTTGCGGGGCCGCCGCTTCTCTTCGGCCATCAGGCCTTCCTGATCATGACGAGGCCGTTGCGCGCGCCGGGCACGGCGCCCGAGACGACGAGCACCGATCGCTTGGGATCGGACAGCAGGATCTGGAGGTTCTTCACCGTGACGCGGTCGGCGCCCTGGTGCGCCGCCATCCGCAGGCCCTTCCACACGCGGCCCGGGGTGGTGCCCGACCCGACGGACCCCTGGCGGCGCAGGTGGTCGGAGCCGTGCGACTTCGGGCCGCGCGAGAAGTGGTGCAGGTGGACGGGGCCTTGGAAGCCCTTGCCCTTCGACATGCCGACCACGTGCACCTTGTCCCCGGGCTGGAACCGGTCGACCGCGATCTCCTGCCCGGGCGCGAAGCCATCGACCGTGTCGAGCCGCACCTCGCGCAGGTGGCGGAGCGGCGGCAGGTCCTTCAGGTGCCCGAGGGCGGGCTTGCTCAGCGCCTTCTTCGCGACCTTGCCGAAGCCGATCTGGATCGCGGCATATCCGTCCCGCTCGCGCGTCCGCACGGACGTGACGACGTTCGGCTCGGCGGCGATCACCGTCGCGCCCACGACCGACCCGTCAGGCCGGAAGTGCTGGAGCATGCCGACCTTGCGGCCAAGGATGACCGGCTTCGCGAGCGCCGGGGCGCCGCTGGACCGCTCGGTCGTCTCGTCAGTCATCTCTTCGTCTCTCTACAGCTTGATCTCGATGTCGACGCCCGCCGGCAGGTTCAGCCGCATTAGCGCGTCGACGGTCTTCTGCGACGGGTCATTGATGTCGATGAGCCGCTTATGCGTGCGCACCTCGAACTGCTCGCGCGAGTCCTTGTCGATGAACGGGCCGCGGATGACCGTGAACTTCTCGATGCGCGTGGGCAGCGGCACCGGGCCGGTGACGGTCGAGCCGGTCCGCTGCGCAGTGTCCACGATCTGCGCGGCCGACTGGTCGATCAGCTTGTGGTCGTACGCCTTCAACCGGATGCGGATCCGCTGCTTCGCCATCGCTTAGGCGACGATCTTCGTGACGACCCCGGCGCCGACGGTCCGGCCGCCCTCGCGGATGGCGAAGCGCAGGCCCTCCTCCAGCGCGATCGGGGTGATCAGCTCGATGTCGAGCGTGGTCGTGTCGCCGGGGACGACCATCTCGGTC
>JBBPYG010000093.1:0-5338 GCA_038200085.1 Candidatus Limnocylindria bacterium
CTGGTGCTCGCTTTCAGCGTGGGTCTGGCCGCGGTCCTGACGGGCATCGGGCTGCTCATGGTCGGCGGCGGCCGGCGCCTTTCGCGCTCGAGCCTCTCTCGACGACTTTCGAGCTCCAGCGCTGTCCTTCTCCTCCCGGCGTTGAGCGCGGGGGTGATCGCGATCGCGGGCATCGTCATCGCGGTGGACGCTGTCCGCGGGTTCTGACGACCCGTCCACATCGGCGCGATCCGGGGCCTCCGCGGGACCTCAAAGCAGGGCGTCGCGCCCATCGAACACGGGGCGTGATCAAGGCTGGGCGCGACAGCGATCTTCAGGATGGATCCCCGGTTCCACGCCGGCCGTGGTGCCATTTCGCCGACGATCCCGATCCCAAGGACCCGCCTGCGCCATGCGCGGCTCGCCTGAGGTAACGGCGCGTCGCGGCCCGCGTTCCTATTGACGCGACGGTCGTGATTAGGTCCCTCTGCGTCGCCGGCCCAGACCGCGCGGCCACTCGACCGATACCCGAACGTCACGTTTCCCCCCGCGTGGGGGACGGAACCGCCCACCGCTCGGGCGTCGCCCGGACTACCATTCGAAGAGACGCACGAACTCTAGTCATACGAGCGATCGAGGCGTTGGTGGATTGGAGAGCAGGATGTCGGTCACGCAGCAGCGTCCCGCGCTCCCCATGCACCGGGCGCTCGCCTGGACGCGGCAGCTTCCGCTGGGGCCGCTCCTCGCGGCCGTCCGTGGCCTCTCCGCCCGGTCGGCCAACGCCCTCGCCTCGGCGACCACGCGAAGCAACGCTCCGGAGCCGGGCGAGCGTTCCGTGAACGCGGTGTGGGGCGTCGCCACCTTCGCGATCATCGCCGTGCTCCTGCTCGCGCAGCTGCCCGAGATCGGCCAAGCGCTCCGCGCGGGAGCGCCCGACGTCCCCGCCGCGCAACAGGCCGCGCGGGCTACGGCGGCCCCCTCAGGCGAGAGCGCTGAGCTGCCGAGAGCGGTCGACGCTGGCGCCGCGCAGGCGAGCTCCCAGCCGGCAGCAGCGACGGTCCAGGCGACCGGTCCCTCCGCGACGCACGCGGCCCCGGTCGAGGGCTCACCCGAGCCCGTGCCGGCGGTCACGACCGCTTCGGCCGCGGCCGTGGCGCCGCAGCCGACCTCAGCGCCGACGACGGCGCCAACCGTCGCCGCCGCGCCCCTCGCCCCGATCGGCGCCGTCGCCGCGACTCTCGCGCCCAGCGTCCTCACGCCCGTCACCGAGGCCGTCGCGACGGCATCGACGGCGATCCTCGCTCCCCTCGCGACGGCGGTCACGACGACCGCGACCTCCGTGATCACCGGGCCGACCGCGCCGGTCGCCACGGCGAGCGCGACACCCACCGCCACTCCAACGGCCACGACCTCCACCACGACCGCCAAGAAGAGCTCGGGGGGCGGAGCGCCGGCGACGACCACAGGCAGGTAGGGCCGGGCTCCGCGCACGCGAAAGCGTGAGGAGCCGCCCGCGGGCACTTCGCGTCCTCCGCCCTATCCTCGACGTCAGTGGTGAATCGGCCGCGCGGCGGCGACGGGCGCGAGTGGGGCAACGTCGACTGGTCGAACATCGATCTCTCCATGTTCGGCGCGCGCGGTCCGCGCGGTCCGCGGCGGCCGCCGTCCCGGTGGGCGATCCTCGTCGGCGCCCTCCTCGTCGCGTTCTTCGTCATCCCCCTCGTCTTCGGCCCCCTCGTCACGTTCCTCACCGATCTCCTCTGGTTCCGCAGCCTCGGCCTCGAAGACGTCTACCTCCGCCGCTTCACCGCGTCGTTCGGCGCGTTCGTCGTGTTCTTCCTCGCCTTTTTCCTCCTTGCGCTGCCGAACCTGTACGCGGCGCTGCGTCCGCAGGTGCCGCGCGTGGTGGTGGACAGCTCCCGTCCTCGGCCGGGACCTCTGCCATCGACGCTTCGGCTGCTGCCGCTGCTGCTGATCCCATCGTTCCTCTTCGGCCTGATCGGAGGGGATCAATGGGACCCGCTCCTGCGGTGGCTGAACGCGGTGCCATTCGGCGTGGCCGAGCCGCTCTACGGCCGGGACGTCGGGTTCTACTTCTTCACCCTTCCGGTGCTCGAATTCGTCCGGGGGTGGCTCTTCGCCGCGCTCCTGGTCATCGCCATCGGCGTCGTCGCTCTCTACGTCATCCGGGGGGTCATCGGCGTCGCGACCGGCTCGCTCGCGCGGGGCGATCTGCGTGTGGGCGCTCGGACCGCGTTCGCGCTGGCGCGGCCGGCCCGCGCGCACCTGGCGGTCCTCGGCGGCCTGCTCCTGCTCCTCGTCGCGGCAGGGTACTGGCTCGACCAGTCGGAGTTGCTGTTCCAGCAGGAGAGCGTGCTCACCGGTGCGGGATACACCGCGATCCACGCGCGGCTGCCCGCGCTCGTCATCCTGATGGTCATCAGCGTCGTGGCCGCGGCCGCGAGCTTCGCGGCCGCCTTCTCGCGTCGGGCGTGGTTCCTCGCGGGCGCCCTGATCGCGCGGGTGCTGGCCTCGATCATCGTCGGCGGCATCTTTCCGGCGGTCCTCGAGGCGGTCATCGTGCGCCCCGATCAGCTGAATCGCGAGAGGCCGTACATCGACCTCAACATCGCCGCGACGCGCACGGCCTACGGTCTCGGCGCCGTGGAGGAGTCGCTGTTCGACGTCGCTGAGAACCCTCTGCCGGCGGACGTGCAGCGCGCCTTCGCGACGACCGATGCCGTCCGCCTCTGGGACTACCGCGTGCTCCTCTCGTCGTACGAGCAGCTCCAGGGCATCCGGCAGTACTACGCGTTCCACGACGTCGACGTCGATCGCTACCAGATCGGCGGCGTCGAGACGCCGGTGATGCTGTCCGCCCGCGAGCTCGACCCCGGCCGGCTGCCGACGGTGGCCCAGACGTGGGTGAACCGCCACCTCGTGTACACGCATGGATTCGGGGCCGTGGTCACACCCGTCGGCGCGATCGGCAGCGAGGGCCGCCCGCGGTTCGCGCTGCGCGACATCCCGCCGCAGGGCGAGCCCAAGCTCGACCAGCCGCGCATCTACTACGGCGAGCTGACGAACGACTACGCCCTCGTTTCCACCAGCCAGGACGAGTTCGACTACGCGGCCGAGCGCGACGCCACGACGCGCTTCACGGGTGGAGGAGGCGTCGGCATCGGCGGGCTGTGGGACCGCATCCTGTTCGCGCTGCGCACGCGTGACCTCAACCTCCTCGTATCGTCGCAGATCCGCGGCGACAGCCGGATCCTCTTCAACCGGAACATCGCCGACCGCGCGAGGTTGATCGCGCCGTTCCTCACCTTCGATGCCGACCCGTACCTCGTGGTGGCCGACGGCTCCGCTTGGTGGATCAACGACGCCTACACGACGGGCGATCGCTACCCGTACAGCCAAAAGCTTGGTCCGCTCCGGAGGCAGGCGGGCACCGCGATCGGGGATCCGGACCTGAACTACGTCCGCAACAGCGTCAAGGTCGCGACGAACGCGTACGACGGGTCGGTGCACTTCTACGTCGTCGACGAGGCCGACCCGGTGATCCGCACGCTGCGTTCGATCTATCCGAAGCTGTTCGAGCCGATCTCGAGCATGCCGGCGAGCCTGCGCGCGCACATCCGCTACCCGGAGGACATCTTCCGCATCCAGACCGACATCTTCAGCACGTACCACATGACCGACCCCGACGAGTTCTACAACCGCGCGGACGCGTGGCGGGTCGCCAACGAGATCTTCCAGCAGGGGCAGGCGCCGCAGCCGCTCGAGCCGTACTACGTCGCCACCCAGCTGCCAGGCTCAGCGCGGCCCGAGTTCGTCCTCTTCTCTCCGCTGACTCCTGCCGGAGGGAACCGCGACAACATGGTCGCCTGGGTCGCGGGCCGCGCGGACCCTCCCGAGTACGGCAAGCTGCGCGTCCTGCGCTTCCCGAAGGACCGGGCGATCTTCGGCCCGCTCCAGATCGAGGCGCGCATCGACCAGGACGCGACGATCCGCCAGCAGCTATCTCTCCTGTCCGTCGGCGGCGGCGCCCAGGTGATCCGCGGCAACCTGCTGGTGATACCGGTCGGTAACTCATTCATCTACGTCGAGCCGCTGTTCGTCCAGGCGAGCCAGGCGCGGCTCCCCGAACTGCAGCGAGTGCTCCTGGCGACGCAGGACCGCGTGGTGATGGCCGAGTCGTTCGACAAGGCGCTGACGCAGCTTTTCGCCGTCGCGGCGGCGCCAGGCCCGTCTCCGTCCACGCAGCCGACCCCCGCGCCCTCCGGCTCGGCGCGCCCGTCGCCGAGCGGATCGCCGGCCGCGGCGACCGTCGCCTCACTGGTGCGGTCGGCGTCCGATCATTACCAGCGCGCGCAGGACGCGCTGCGCGCCGGCGACTTCGCCACGTACGGGGGCGAGATCCGCTCGCTCGAGGACGACCTCGCGAGGCTGCGAGCGCTCACCGGCCAGTAAGCGTTGCGCGCCGACAGGAGCGCGCAGCTCCTTCTCTTCGCCGTCCTCGCGGGGGTCTTCTGGTCCATCGGCGCCATCGACCTCAACCGGCCCCAGGAGGACCGCGTCACCCTGCTGCTCGTCGGCGGCGGCCTCGCGTGGGCGGTGCTTCGCGGCCTCCCGGTCGGACCGCTGGTCGGCGGCTACGCCGTGCTCATCGCGGCCGCGGAACGCCTCGGGCGCGAGCCTCTGGTCGGCGCCAGCGACGTGGTCCCCGCGACCGCCGAGGCCATCGGCACGCTGCTGCGCGGCGAGAACCCGTACACGCACGTGATGCAGGTCACGATCCCGGTCGGCTCGCCGCTCGTGTATCCCCCGGGAGAGTTCCTCTTCTACGCGCCGACGTTCCTCCTCGGAGGCGACATCAGCCGGGTGGAGACGTGGACGGGGATCCTCACCGTCGCCGTCCTCGCGCTCGCGGGATTCCGCGTGGGGCACGGCGCGGCGGCGCTGCCGGCGATGCTGTACGCGACCTGGGGCATCGCCGCGTTCCGGACCGTGGACGGCGGGAACGACGTGAGCGCCGCCTTCCTCGTCGTCGTCGCGCTTGTCGCGCTGGCGTTCGCCCCGTCGTCGGACCGCGCCACGCGTGCCGGCGCCTTCGCGTTGTCCGCCCTCGCCCTAGGCTGGGCCCTCGCTTTCAAGCAGTTCGCCGTGCTCGTGTTCCCGCTCGTGCTGCGCCACCTCGCCGTATCCGGCGCGCCGTGGAAGCGGTACGGCGCGGCGGCGGCCGCCGTGGCGGCGGCCTTCATCGTCCCCTTCCTGCTATGGGCGCCCGGTCCCTTCCTCGCGCAGCAGGTCCAGGCGCTGACGTTCCACGACACGGTGTGGGGCGCCAACCTGCCCC
>JBBPYG010000094.1:0-4836 GCA_038200085.1 Candidatus Limnocylindria bacterium
CGACGTCGCGGTCCATATCCTCCAGCCGTAGCGCGCATCGATACACTGGCCTCGCGCGCACGCTTCCGGGCTCGTAGTTCAGCGGTTAGAACGCGCGGTTCACATCCGCGAAGTCGCTGGTTCGATCCCAGCCGAGCCCACTGAGGAGCGCGGCGCAGCGCTGATCGCTCGGCATCGCCTCTGCTGCGACGGCTGGGACGCGCGCCCTCGGATGCCAGGACGCGCGAGGGCACGAGAGGGTGAGGTGCACGCATGGCGGTGCGCGGCGAACGAGAGCGCGACAAACTGGACCCGGGCGACTTCGCGTATGTGGACAGGGAAGGCGGAGAGCACCTGCCGATCCACGATGAGGCGCACGTGCGAAGCGCGATCTCGCGATGGAACCAGACCCACTTCGAGACCGCGAAAGATAAGGAAGCGGCGCGCAAGAAGATCCTGGCGGCGGCGAAGAAGCACGAGATCGAGGTATCCCCGGACGACAAGATCGCGAAGGCGGGAGGCGGCTGAGGGCGGCGCGGCGGAGGGTCAGTTCCGCTGGGCGATGCCTCCGGTCGCGAGGACCTGGATAGAGCGCAGGAGGTGCCCGAAGTCGAACGGCTTGCGCATGACCGCCTGCGCTCCACGGATCGTGGTCCGCGTCGGCGAGAGAGATCCTGACAGGACGAGCACGGGCACGTTGTGACCCTGCGGCGAGGCGCGCAGCCGCCGCAGGAACTCGTATCCATCCATGACCGGCAGCAGGAGGTCGAGCAGGATGATGTCCGGGTCCCACCCGAGCACCTCGAGGCCCTCGGCGCCATGGCAGGCGAGCTTGACGGCGTAGCCTTCCTCGGCCAGCAGACGGCCGTAGAAGCCGCGAACCTCGGGCGAGTCCTCGATCGCCAGCACGCGGAGCGGGCTATGGTGCGGACGGGAGGTCATATGCCGGGCAACAGTAGGGGGTCCTCCTACGGCAGAATCACCCCTCGTTCGCCTGTTGAGCACGCGCTCATGGAAGGCTTCGTGTGCTATCGGCGCTGGGCCTCGCCGCCGCTACGACCTGGTCTCTCCACCGCGAGGCGGTGCTCGGCTAGCGCCCCGAGAACGACGACGATCCGCCTGCGCCGCTCCGTGAGGCGGCGACCACATTGACGCGCGCCCGGCTCACCTTCGCGCGCGGCGACCCGCTCGAATTCCCACTCGAAGACGTCACCGCCTACGGCCCCGAGATCCCGGGATTTCGCTCCTGGGTCGGCGCGGTCCTCGCCTCCGCCGATGGCCGCTGGGTCATCCGCTTCGCCGACGAGTCACTTCTCGGCTTCCGCAGGAGCGAGCTGAAGCGGGCCCGGCTCGTCGAGGGCGGCGCGGAACTGACGCTCGGCGAGCCGCCGCAGCGGGTCACGGTCCGCGAGAGGGACGTCGTGTCGTACGGCCCCGAGCCGGGCGGCGTTCGGGCGTGGCTCGGCCGGCTGCCCGCGGCGGAGAACGAGGCGTGGCTGCGGCTCCGCGACGGCCACGAACTGCGCTTCGCCACGGGCGGCGCACCGCACGTCACATTCGTGGAGCCTGCGCCGCGGCACTGACGTCCCGCGGCCGCCACGGATGCTCAGTGGCAGTCTGAGCGCCCCTGGTCGAGGACGCGCCCGTCCGTCGTGCTGAAGTTCCAAGCGTATGCGGCTGGTCCGAGAGTCAGTCGCAACACGCCGTAGACGCCCTCCAGCGCTGCCTCGCTGTTCGGACCGCCCGGCGTGACCGGATACAGGCTGCGTCCACCGGTGCCGACGACGAACTCGCGCACGCCCTCGGGGGAGGCGCGGCCATCGGCATCCTGCGGCGCGAAGCGCTCGTAGTCGTGGTCGTGAGCGGAGAGGACGACATCAGCCCCAGCGTCCATCAGCGCCTGCCAGAGCGAACGCATCGCCGGCTCGCCACCATGGGGTCCCGAGCTGAACAACGGATGGTGCCAGTACGCGAGGGTGCACTTCGCCTTCGTCGCGGCCACGTCGGCACGTAGCCACCGGTCTTGCGCGGAGCCGGTGCCGCAGCCGACGAGGGCGCAGTTGCTGTTGAGCACGATGACGTGCCACGCGCCGACGTCGTAGCTGTACCAACCCTGCCCGGGAACGCCCGCCGCGGCCCCAAAAAAGGCGAAATACCCGGCCGCATCGGTCGTCCCGTACTCGTGGTTGCCGATCGCGGGATGCGTGCGCGACATGTGCCTACCCCAGGTGGGCGCGTAGCAGCGCGCGAATTCAGACGACGATCCGTCCTCGTAGGCGTTGTCGCCGAGCGTGAAGACCTCTCCGGCGATGCCATCGAGGAGCTTCGCCGTCGCTTCGTCGTTATCCGTGTCGCAGGCGGCGATGTCGCCGGCACCGACCAGCGTGGCGGTCGGCGCGCCAACATCGGCGACGAGACCGGACGGCCCTGTCGAGGACGCCGCCGCGACGCCGACGGCCGGCGACGGCACGCCGCCCGCTCCGGCGGTCGCGGAAGAAGCGCTGGCCAGCGGGGACGCGGACCCGGCGGAGGGCGCGCAGGCGACCGCGAGCGCCACGAGCAGCGGCAGGACGGCGCGCGTTAGGGCCACGCTTGGAGCGTACGGCGCGCTGCGAGACCCTAAGCGTTGAACGGAAGTTCGCCTCGCTGCAACGGGCAGTTCCCGAAACGCGGTTTTCGAAGGGCGTCACCGCAGGCGATCGAGGCGAGGGCAGAACGAGCCGCTCGTCGCCTCCGAACGCCGTCGCGCACGTGCTCTGCGGTGATGGGCGGTGGGCGGATCGGCTCCGCCCATGACGACCTCGCACCCACTGCTGCGATGCAGCTCTCGCGGCGCACCGCGCTTCAAGACCAGTGGCCGTCAGGAACATGGCCAGCGCCTCGGAGGCGCGCTAGCGGATCGTGACCGACCCGGCCCCCGCGGTCACCGTCACTGTCACGCGGTCGGTCGCGCCGGCGTACCCCGGCGTCTCGTGCTGTGACCCGTGCGATGTGACGCGCGCATTCGCCACCGCGGTGCTGATGAGGGCGCCGGTGGTGGTCACGCGGGTCTCGACGCCGTCGGGCACCTCGATCGTGACCGATGACGCGCCGGTGGAGATGCGAATGGGCACTTCGCCGGCGGGCCGCGGAAGCGCCAGCATCAGGCTGCTCGCGCCGGCATTGACCGTCACGTCGCTGGCTCTGACGCCGCGCAGGTCCATCGTGAAATCGCCCGCGCCGGCGTTCAGCGTCACCGACGACGGAACGTCGCCGGCGAGGCGCACGTTCACCTCTTCCCCCCCGCGGCCGGCGGGGTCCGTCACGCAATCGTCGATGCGCACATCGGGCCGGGCCGCGGTGCCCGTCGAGGCGCGCAACCGCAGACCCGAAGCCGTCGAGGTCGCGTCGAGCAGGTCGGTCGAGCCGCCGCCGATGTGGAACGTCCCGGCGCCGCCGTCGAAACGGAAGCGCAGGCTCGTCGCGGCGGCGCGCGGGACGCTCACCGCGGCCTGGCCGCCCGCCCGGTCGCAGTCGCTCCCGAGGCTGAATCCGAGGCTGGGCCGGATGAGCCCCGGCTGCACCGCCGCGATGCCGAGCGCCAGCGCGATGACCGCGACGTCGACCCCGAGCGTCCACAGCGGCCAACGCCGGCCGAAGGCGATGTCGATCCCGAGCAGGATGAGGAGGACAGGCCACAGGCCGAGGAGCGCGGTGATGGAGAACGCGGGGAGAAGCCCGAGGTTCGCGAGCAGCGCAACGGCGCCAACGCCGATGAGAGCGACCGGCCAGAAGACGCCGCGGCGGAGCGTCATCGCCGCGTGGTGCGTTGCACCAGCAGCAGCACGCCGAATGCGATGATGACCAGGGGCCAGATGTACCGCCAGTCGACGAACCTGAAGACGCCGAAGTTCCCGAGAAGGAACAGCGCGCCGACGATCACGAGGAAGACGCCCACGGCACTGCGCCGGCGCTCGTGGTCCGCGGGCGCGACCGCGACCGGGTCACCTGGAGCCGCGCGACCGAGCGGCACCGTCGCCGAGCGGTCGCCCGCGGCGAGCGTCGCGTTACCCGGCCCGATCGGCGCCGCGCGACCGGGCAGCGGCATGATCAGCAGCAGAACGATGTAGAGGAGCACGCCGATCCCACCCGCGATCGCGAGCAGCACGAAGAACGCGCGGACGAGGATGGCATCGATCTGCAGGTACTCGCCGATCCCGCCGCAGACCCCGGCGACCATGCGGTTGGTCTGGCTTCGCTCAAGACGCGAGGGCATCGGCACGCTCCTCTCTATGCGCGCGCTCGTATGCGACCGCGAATATCACCGCAGCGAGCGAGACGATCGCGGGCGTGGGAGCGGCGAGAGCCGATAGCACCTGCCACGCGGGCACGCCGGCCCACACCGCGACGCCGACGACCGCATCTACGACCGGTCCCACGACGGGTGACGGGTCGACCTGCCCTCCGGTCCCGCCGCCGCCAGGACGGCCACCGCGGCGACGAGCGCGGACGCCGCCGTTGCCATCGTGACGCGCCCGCGGTCGGAGCGCGCCGCCACCATGAGCGCCGCGGGATCCAGGCGCGGAGGCAGCTCGTCCATGTCCAGCCGCAGCGCGCGGCGGAGCTCGGCCTCGCTGACCGGATCGGTGCCGGGACGCCGGCCGCTCACCGGGCGGCATCCCGGAGGAGGAGGTCGGCCGCGTCGAGGGTGTCCCGGAGCAGCGCGCGGGCGCGCATCAGCTGGACTCCGACGGTGGAGACCGGTCGATGGCGCGGTACGCCTTCAGGAAGGTGGCGTTCGTCGCATCGTGCGCCAGGTCCGGATCGCCGAGGAGCCGGAGCGCCACGCCGTAGATCTCGTCCTGGTGCTCCCGAACG
>JBBPYG010000095.1:0-10024 GCA_038200085.1 Candidatus Limnocylindria bacterium
GGATCGCCGAAGCCGGCGATCGGCAGCCGCTCGCCCTCCGCGATGCGCAATTGCCACTCGACGAGGTCGACGCCGTGGACCGCCTCCGTGACCGGATGTTCAACCTGGAGCCGCGCGTTGACCTCGAGGAAGAAGAAGTCGCCGTCCGGGTCGAGGATGAACTCGACGGTGCCGGCGTTCACGTATCGCGCGGCGCGGGCGACCGTGGCCGCGGCGTCGCGGAGGCGCCGGCGAAGCGCGTCGTTCACCGCCGGCGACGGCGTCTCCTCGAGGATCTTCTGGTGCCTGCGCTGCGTCGAGCAATCGCGCTCCGCGAATGTGACCACCTCGCCCGAACCGTCGGCCAGGATCTGCACCTCCACGTGGCGAGGCCCGCGCACGGCGCGCTCGAGGATGAGCCGCTCGTCGCCGAAGGCGCCCGCCGCGGTGCGGCGCGACCTCGCGAGCGTCTCGCGAAGCTGGGACTCCCCATCGACGAGGTGCATCCCGATGCCGCCGCCTCCGGCGGTCGGCTTCACCATCACGGGATACCCCGTCACGCGCGCCGCCTCGACGAACGCTTCATCGCGCTGATCGTCTCCGCGGTATCCGGGAAGGATCGTCACGCCGGCGCCCTCCGCGACGGCCTTGGCCCGCGCCTTGTCGCCGAACGCCGCCAGCACCTCCGCCGGCGGCCCGACGAAGCGCAGACCCGCCTCGGCCACCGCTCGCGCGAAGCGAGGATCCTCCGCGAGGAAGCCGTAGCCCGGGTGCACCAGCTCCGCGCCGGACTCGCGCGCTGCGGTGAGGATCGCCGCGCTCGAGAGATAGGAGTCGTGCGCCGCCGCGGGTCCGATGCGGAGCGCCGCGTCGGCCTCGCCCACGAAGGGGGCGGCCTCGTCCGCGTCCGAGTACACCGCGATCGTGCGATGCCCGAGGCGCTTGGCGGTCCTGAAGATCCGCCGGGCGATCTCGCCGCGGTTCGCGACGAGGACCGCCCTCACGGCTGCCAGCGGGGTGCGCGCTTCTCGAGGAACGCCCGCATCCCTTCTTGACCCTCCACGCTCACGCGCGCGTCGGCGATCCGCTCGATGGTGAGCTCGCGCACCTCCTCGGGTCTGCGCCCGGCGACCTCGCGCACCAACCGCTTCGCCTCGCGCACCGCCGCCGGGCCGCAGGCGAGGACGGCGGCGACGAACTCCTCGACCTCGGCGTCGAGGCCTTCGCCATGCTCCACGCTCGTGACGAGGCCGACCTCGAACGCGCGATGCGCGTCGAAGCGGATGCCCGTCACGAACGCGGCCGTCGCGAACGCGGGGCCGAGCTTCCGAACAACGTATGGCGACACGACCGAAGGCAGGATGCCGAGCCGAGTCTCGGTGAAGGCGAACGTCGCGTTCTCCGACGCCACGGCGATGTCGGCCATCGCGACGAGGCCCGCACCGCCGCCGACCGCGGCGCCCTGCACCCGCACGATGAGCGGCATCGGGAGCTCGTCGAGCGCCGCGTACATCATCGCGAGCGCGCGGGAATCAGCGACGTTCTGCTCCCGGGACGCCTCGACCGTCGAGCGCATCCACCGCAGGTCCGCGCCCGCGCTGAAGGTCTCGCCCTCGCTCGCTAGGACCACCGCTCGGGCGTCGTGCGGCACCTCGGCCGTGTGCGCCGTCAGCTCGGCGATCAGCTCCGCGTCGAAAGCGTTGCGCACCTCGGGCCGCGCGATGGTGATGCGCGCCACCCCTCGGGCGTCGCTCTCGAGGCGGACCGACGTGGGCACTCAAGGACGATAACGAGTCTCGCGCGAAGCCCGCTCATGAGCGACCGCCGGCGCTCTCGCGCGCGCTGTACCCTCGAGCGGATGTCCTCGCTTCGCCTCGTCGGCGCGCTGGTCCTTGCGGCCGGGCTCGCCGCGTGCGAGCCGGTCGCGACGCCGCCGCTGGCGGCGCCGACAGCGCCCGGCGCCACGCAGGCGCCCTCGGCGCCCGGGCCGGTCCCCGCCGGCACGGGCCTCGACACGGCCGTCCGCGACGTCGCCAAGCGCGTGAAGCCGGCGGTCGTGCAGATCACGAATCAGCAGGTGCAGATCGACCAGTTCAACCAGCCGCAGTCGGTCCCCGCCGGCGTCGGCTCCGGCGTCATCTACGACTCGGCCGGCCACATCCTGACGAACGCGCACGTCGTCAGCGGCGCGCAGAACCTTCAGGTGTCGTTGACCGATGGCCGCTCCTTCGCGGCGAAGCTCGCGGGCGCGGATCCGCTGACGGATCTCGCCGTCGTGAAGATCGACGCCCCCGACCTCCCGGTCGCGCAGCTCGGCGACTCAGGCGACCTTCAGGTCGGCGACTGGGTCGTCGCGATCGGGAACGCGCTCGCGCTGTCGGGCGGCCCGACGGTCAGCGTCGGCGTGGTCGGAGCGCTCGGGCGCACGGTGCAGGAGCCGTCGGACACCGGTGGCCCCGGGCCGTTCCTCTTCGACGTGATCCAGACCGACGCCGCGATCAACCCCGGCAACTCCGGCGGTCCTCTTTGCGACCTCCAGGGCCGCGTGGTCGGGATCAACACCCTTGTCGCCGGGCAGGCGGAGCCGGGCGTGCAGGCGCAGGGGATCGGTTTCGCGATCGCCATAGCGCGTGCCAGGCCGATCGCCGACCAGCTGGTGTCGACCGGCCGCGTCGTGCACCCCTTCCTCGGTGTCTCGTACACGCAACTGACGCCGTCCATCGCCTCGCAGCTCGGGGCGAGCGCGAAGTCAGGCGTAGTGGTCAGCCAGGTGAGCAGCGGCTCGCCGGCGGCCGCCGCCGGCATCCGCGCCCGCGACATCATCACCGCGATCGAAGGTCAGGAGCTTAAGGACGAATCAGCGCTCGCGCGGATCATCAACGACCACAAGCCCGGCGACACCATCTCCATCGATGTCGCCCGCGGCGGTCAGACGCTCAAGGTGCAGGCGAAGCTGGCCGAACGCCAGTAGCGCCCACTGGGGCGCTGCCCCGGAACGGCCCGATGTGTCGAGCATCCCGGCACTCGGCCCGTTCGAACCCGCGGGCTGGGGACCCCCGTCGTGTCACCACGACCCCCCGCCTCCGCCGCCGCCCCCGCCACCCGACGACCCACCCGAGAACCCGCTCGACCCGTGGCCTCCCGGCGTGCTCGCGATGGTGCTCGACATGGTCGATGAGAAGTTCTGGAGGTTCGAGGAGAAGTTCGCCGCCTGGAACCCGTGCGCTCCGGCGTACCAGCTGCTCGTCGCGGCCGCCGTGTCGACGCCGCTGAACGCCTTGGCCCACTTGCCGACGCAGCCGAACACGATCGCGTACGGAAGGTAGGCCGAGAACAGGTTCGCCTTCTCGGCGAAGGCCGCCCGGTCCTTCTCGGCGGTGACCATGTACATGCGGAAGCCGAGCGCTCGCCGCAGCGTTTCGCTCGCGATCGCGGTGCGCGCGGGCATCGATGCGGCGGTCACGACGAACGCCAGACCGACGATCGCGAGCGCCACCCCGACAAGAGCGGCACCGAAGAACATGCCCAACAGGTACGCGAGCCCTGCGCCGGCCGCGATGACGGCGACGCCGAGAGCGAACCACAGCTGGGTGGTAGTGCGCGGATCGCGGCTGAACCAGCGGCGCTTCACCGCGTCCGCGTACAGGTCATCCTCCGCGCTCGCCAGCGTCGGCGCGAACGTGCCCTTCAGTTTCGAGAGCTTGACCTCCTCGCGTCCCGCGAACAGCCCGTCGTACAGCCGCTTCTCGAATGGCGCGAGCTGGTCGTCGGCCGGCTTCGCGCGTCGGATGAGCCAGTCCGGGCTGCTGAAGATCCACGCCTTCGGCTCCTCGCTGATCGTCAGGTAGCCGCGGACCGCGAGGTCGATGATCGTCGCGGTGCAGTCCTTCGTGTCGGCGCGTTCGTCGAGGACGACGCCCAGCTGCGCCGGCCGAAGCTTGTCCGGCGGCTCGTATTCCACGACGACCGGATCCGGTCCCAGCAGCGGGCGGATCTGCTCGGCTCCGTCGTCGTTGAGGTAGAGGCGCTTGCGGTACTCGCGGTCGCGCCCGTGACGCCACCACTGTCGCGCGACCACTGCGAGGCCAAGAACCAGCGTCGCGAGCGACGCGCCCAGGGTCAGGGGGGTGAGCTCGAAGTACTGGAGGAACTCGCGCGGCTTCGCGCGCAGCAGCGGCACCGGCGCGGCGACGGCGCCCTTGCGCAGCCCGGTGACGATCGTCAGCTGCTCGCCGGTGCCCAGCGGCCGAGCCGCGGTGTAGTCGGCGCTGTCGGGCGTGGCGGCCACACGGCAGGGCTCCGTCGCGCCTCTGAACCCCTCGAAGCACGCGCTACGCACGATCGCGCCCGGCAGCCGCACGGTCGCGGATACGACGCGCATCGGCACGGGCCAGTCGCCTCCGTTCACGTTCCAGAACAGCTCGTCGTGGTCGTCGAACGCGTTCAGCGCGCCTTCGACGCGGTACGCGATGCGGTACGTCTGTTTCCCGCTGATCGTCTTGTCCGCGTCGCCGATCTTGATGACCTCGTCCGCGCCATCCTGTGAGCGCTCGTACCTCCACGGCTTGCCCGCGGCGTCGGTCACCGACACGACCGTGAGCTGGTACACGCGGTCGTTCTTGGCGTCGAACTCGTATCGCACCGGGATGTTGCGGAAGATGCCGTGCTTCTCGAGCGTGCCGAAGTCGACGTCGATCGCCTCGTTGATGACGAGCTCGCCCGTCTGAACGATCGCGATGTCGGCGTGGAAGCGCTCGATGACCCAGCCCTCGTCGGCTGCCGCCGGCGCGGACGCGAAGAGCGCGGCCGCGACGATCGTGAAGAGCAGGCCGGCGATCCGGACGACGCCTGCGCCCATCGGCCTCGGTGCGGGCGCGGTCCTGGCCGAAAAGGAGCGATCCATCGTGCTTCCTGCGCCGTGATTCCGACTCGCCTGCGGCCCGCGCGTTGGCACCCCGCGCGGCCCTGCGGACAGGGCCGGCCCGAAGAGCCGCAAGCGGGGCGGCCCCTCGTGATCGGCTGCCGGCAGGCGGCGGCGATCAGCCTTCGTCACATGCGGAAGACGCCGTAGCGCGGCTCGCCCAGGGGAGCGTGGCGCGCGGCGGCGAGGCCGAGGGCGAGCACGGCGCGCGTGTCGAGCGGGTCGATCACGCCGTCATCCCAGAGCCGCGCGGTCGAGTAGTACGGCGATCCCTGCGTCTCGTACTGGTCGCGGATCTGCGACTTGAACGCTTCGCGCTCGTCGTCGCCGGCGAACGTGCCGACCAGCGAGAGCACCGTCGCCGCCTGCTCTCCGCCCATCACGCTGATCCGGGCGTTCGGCCACATCCACAGCTGCCTCGGGCCGTAGGCGCGGCCGCACATCCCGTAGTTCCCGGCGCCGAAGCTTCCGCCGATGATCACCGTGAACTTCGGCACGACGCTGCACGCGACGGCCATCACCATCTTCGCCCCGTCCTTGGCGATGCCGCCGGCCTCGTACTCCTTGCCGACCATGAACCCGGCGATGTTCTGGAGGAACACGATGGGAACTCCGCGCTGGTCGCACAGCTCGATGAAGTGGGTCGCCTTGAGCGCCGACTCGCTGAACAGGATCCCGTTGTTCGCGATGATGCCGACGCGCATCCCGTGAATCCGGGCGAAGCCGCAGACCAGCGTCTCGCCGTAGAGCGCCTTGAACTCGTGCAGCCGCGACCCGTCGACGATCCGCGCGATGACCTCGCGGACGTCGTACGGCGTGCGTACGTCGGCCGGGATGGCGGCGTAGAGGTCCTGGGGATCGTGCGCCGGCGGTTCGGGTTCAGCCACGTCGGTCCCCCAGAGGATCGGACGGTCGAGCTGGGCCACCATGTCCCGCGCGATCGCGAGGGCGTGGGCGTCGTCGAGGGCGTAGTGGTCCGCGACGCCGCTGACCCGGGCGTGGACGTCGGCGCCTCCCAGCTCCTCGGCGGTCACCTCGGCGCCCGTGGCTGCCTTCACCAGCGGCGGGCCGCCGAGGAAGATCGTCCCCTGACCCTTCACGATGACCGTTTCGTCGCTCATCGCCGGAACGTACGCGCCGCCTGCGGTGCACGAGCCCATGACGAGCGCGAGCTGCGGGACCCCCAGCGCTGAGAGCCGCGCCTGGTTGTAGAAGATCCGGCCGAAGTGCTCGCGGTCGGGGAACACCTCGTCCTGGCGGGGCAGGAACGCGCCGCCGGAGTCCACGAGGTAGAGGCAGGGGAGCCGGTTCTCGAGCGCGACCTCCTGCGCGCGGAGGTGCTTCTTCACCGTCAGCGGGTAGTAGGTGCCTCCCTTCACCGTCGCGTCGTTCACGACGACGACGCATTCGGTGCCGGAGACCACCCCGATCCCGGTGATGAGCCCCGCCCCCGGCGCGTCGTTGTCATAAAGGTCGAGCGCGGCCAGCGGTGAGAGCTCGAGGAACGGGGTGGCCGGGTCCAGCAGGCGTTCGAGACGCTCGCGGGGCAGGAGCTTGCCGGCGGCCCGGTGCCGCTCGCGGGCCCGCGTCGGACCGCCCTCCCGGACGAGCGCCAGCTTTGCCTGCAGCTCGCCCACGAGCGCGATCATCGCCTCGCGATTGGCCGCGGCCGTGCCCGCGCCGCGATCGAGGGACGTCGGCAGCACCGTCATCCGGTTCCGGATGCTAGAGGGCGACGCACCGTCATGCTTCCGCCCGGTCGGCGGTCCAGTATGTGGGCGTGATGAGGGTCAAGTTGCGCGTGCGCCGGTCGACCGTGCATCGTTCGCGGTGAACGAGCCAAGCAGGGAAATCGTCGTGATCGACGACGACGGGACGATCGCTGACCTGCTGCGATCCCTGCTCACCGATGCCGAGCGCTCGGCTGTGACCTCGAGCGCTCTCGAGCATGTGGTGGTCGAGCGGCCGGCGCTGGTGATCACCGACCTCGTGCCCCTGCGGACCTACCGCGCAGAGGAGGCCCGGGCCTACATCGCCTCCGTCCGCGAGCGCTTCCCTGAGACCCCGGTGCTCGTGCTGACGGCCCACGCGCCGGCCGCGCACGAGCCCGACAGCCTGGGCGCCACCGCGGTGATCGAGAAGCCCTTCGACATGGACGACCTCCTGGCGCTCGTCGAGCGCCTCGCGCCCGCGACGGCCTGAGCCGCAGCACCTTCCGGCCGCTCGTGCCTGGCCCGCGTCTGTCGCCCGCTGGCGCGAGGAGCACCGTTACGGCCGTCCGCCCCGTGCAATGGTCGCGCGCCAGCCGCGTGCAGTGGTCGCGTCCGTCCTCGCCGCGCCTACCGGAGGGCGCGGCGCCGTAGGCTAGCCGCCTTGCAGCCCGTCGAGGTGACCGCGCGTTCGCTGGACGACTACGTCGCCCTGGCCGGGGCGGAAGCGGTCGACGACGTCCGCCGCACGGCCCGACCGCTCGAAGGCGCGCGGGTGCTCCATATCAACGCGACCGCGTACGGCGGTGGCGTCGCGGAGATCCTGCACAGCCTGGTCCCCCTTATGCGCGACGCTGGCCTCGACGCGCGCTGGGCGGTCGTAGAGGCGGAGCCCGCCTTCTACGACGTCACGAAGAAGATCCACAACGCGCTCCAGGGCATGCCGCTCGAGCTCTCGCGAGCGGACCAGGAGCTGTTCGTGGAGACGCAGCGGCGCAACGTCGCGACCATGCCGGACGCCGACCTCGTCGTCGCGCACGACCCGCAGACCGTCGCGCTCCTGGCGCTCGGTGGCGCGCGCGGCGCGCGGTGGACATGGCGCTGCCACATCGACCTCACTGCAGCCCATCCATCGGTGTGGGAGTTCATGCGCCCGTTCGTCGAACGCCACGACGCGGCCATCTTCACCATGCCCGGGTTCGTGCAGCCGGACCTGCGGATCGGTCGGGTGGAGATCATCCCGCCGGCGATCGACCCGACTACGCCGAAGAACCGCGAGCTGCCGCGGGAGCAGTCCGCGGAGATCGTGCGGCACCATGGCTTCGATCCCGACCGGCCGCTCCTGGTGCAGGTCTCGCGCTTCGACCCGTGGAAGGATCCGCTCGGCGTGATCGACGCCTACCGCCTCGTGAAGACTGAAGTGCCTGACGTGCAGCTGGCGATGCTGGGCTCGCTCGCGCACGACGATCCGGAGGGCGCCGAGTTCCTCGAGCGTACCGTCGCGCACGCGGGCGGCGAGGAGGGCATCAGATGTCTCACGAACCTCGACGGCATCGGCGATCGCGAGGTCAGCGCGTTCCAGCGCGCGGCGACCGTCGTCGTGCAAAAGTCGCTGCGCGAGGGCTTCGGCCTCGTGGTGAGCGAAGGCCTGTGGAAGCGCGTGCCAGTGATCGGTGGTAACTGCGGCGGGATCCCGTTGCAGATCGTGGACGGCGTGAACGGCTACCTGGTCGAAAGCGTCGGGGAGTGCGCGCAGCGGGCGCTGACGCTCCTGAAAGACCCGCCGCTGCGCGACCGGATGGGTGAGGCCGGGCGCGAGCACGTGCGGAGGAACTTCCTCATCACGCGCAATCTGCGCGACTACCTGCGACTCTTCACCGCGTTGCGCGCCGGTCCGCGGGTCGGCTAACCCTTGACCGCGCCGGCCGTCATGCCGCGCACGAAGTAGCGCTGGAGCGCGAAGAAGACGAACAGCGGCAGCGCCGTGGAGATGAAGGCGGCGGACGTCAGCAGCTGCCAGTTCTGGCCGAGCGAGTTCACGAGGTTGCTCACCGTGACGGTCATGGGAGCGACAGCGGTGCGGCCGCCGAGGTAGACGAGCGCGACCAGCAGGTCGTTCCAGACCCAGAGAAACTGGAAGATCGCGAGCGACGCCAGCGCCGGCACGGAGAGCGGGAGCACCAGGCGGAAGAATGTCGTGATCACGCCAGCGCCGTCGATCGAAGCCGCTTCGAACAGCTCGCGCGGCAGCCCGCCGAAGAAGTTGCGCAGGAGATAGATCGCGAACGGCAGACCGTAGCCGGTGTGGGCGAGCCAGATCGCGAGGAACGTCCCGTTCAGCTGGAAGTTCGTGAACAGCCGCAGGACCGGGATCAGCGTCATCTGGAGAGGGACCACCAGCAGCCCGACCAGCGCAAGGAAGAGCGTGTTTCGCAGGGGGAACTTCATCCACGCGAACGCGTAGGCGGCGAACGCGGCGATCGTGATGGGAATGACCGTGCCGGGGATCGTCACGGTCAGGCTGTTCACGAAGGCCTCGGCCATGTGGTTCGTCGTCAGGACCTTGTCGTAGTTCTCGAGAGTGAACTGGAAGGGCGGTACGAACGCCTCCCACCATCCGGTGGTCCCGACCAGGAACGCCGGCCGGAACGAGTTGACCAGCATCGCGAGCGTGGGGATCGTCCAGACGAGCATCACGCCGATGATCGCCACGTGGAGCGGCAGCTTGCTGATCGTGCGCGTGCTCATCGGATCGCCTCCTGGAACCGGAACCGGCGCAGGTTCACGACGAGCACCGGAATGATCGCCGCAAGGAGCAGCGTGGCGATCGCCGCCGCGCGCCCGAAGTTGCGCGAGTTGAAGAGCTCCTTGTACATGCGGTTCGCGATGACCTCGGTGTCGAAGTTGCCGTTGGTCATCACGTATACGACGTCGAACGCCTTGAGCGCGAAGATCACGAGCGTGGTCGCGACCACGGCGATCGTCGGACCGAGCAGCGGGAGGATGATCTGACGGAAGACGGTGCCTTCCCTGGCGCCATCGACGCGGGCGGCCTCGAGGAGCTCGACCGGCACGCCCTTCAGGCCCGCTGAGAGGATGACCGTGGCGAAGCCGGTCCAGCTCCACACGGCGACGAAGATGAGCGCGAAGTTGTTCGTCGCGAGGTCGGTGAGCCACGCGCGGGGCAGACCCCCCACGGTGGTGACGACCGCATTGAGCGTGCCCGTCTGGGGGATGCCCGGTGGCTGATACGCGTACATGAACTTCCACACGACGCCCGCGGCCACGAACGAGATGGCCATCGGCACGAAGATGAGCGACTTCGCCGGTCCCTCGTAGGGCACGCGGTCCGCGAGGACCGCGATGAGGAGGCCGAACACGAGGACCGCGGCGGTGTAGAAGACCACCCACAGGA
>JBBPYG010000096.1:0-3044 GCA_038200085.1 Candidatus Limnocylindria bacterium
ACGCCGGCGGCGGCGCCCGCGACGCCGGCGGCCGAGCCGGTCCAGGCGCGGGCGGCGTCCTCGACCGCTGTGGGGCCCCGGCCTTCACCGGCCGGGCAGGACGGGGAACGCGAGCGCCCGGACACCTCGGACGTCCGCGCGACGCCCGCCGTGCGCAAGCTCGCGAGCGAGTTCGGCGTCGACATCTCGCAGCTCAAGGGCACCGGTTTGAACGGGCGTGTCTCGAAGCAGGACGTCGAGGGCTTCATCGCCTCGCGCGAGCTGGTCGCGCAGGGAGCACAGGATGCGGCCGAGGCTCCCCCGGCGCGTGCAGCGAGCGCCGCGGAGGCGCCCGCGCAGCCCGCCCCCGCCCACGAGGCGCCCGCACCGGCCGCCCCGCAGCGCCAGGCGGCTCCGGGCGACCAGCTCATCGCGCTGACCCCCATGCGGAAGGCGATCGCGAACGCGATGGTCCTCTCGAAGACGACCATCCCGCATGCCGCGGCGATGATGGAGGTCGACTGGACGAACGTCGCGAAGCTCCGGGCGCAAGCGAAGGAGGAGTTCCGGGCGCGCGAGGGCTTCGAGCTCACCTTCCTGCCATTCGCGCTGAAGGCGGTCTGCGAGGCGCTCCACGCGAACCCGCTCGTGAACGCCGCGTGGACCGACAAGGGCGTCCTGCGGCTGAAGGACATCAACCTCGGGATCGCGATCGCCCTGGGCGATGAGGGTCTGGTCGTGCCGGTCCTGCGCGGCGCCGACGGGCTCAGCATCGCCGGACTCGCGAAGGGCGTGAACGACCTGGCGACGCGGGCAAGGGCGAAGAAGCTCACGCTGCAGGACTTCGAAGGCGGCACCTTCACCGTGAACAATGGCGGGACCTTCGGGACGTACCTCAGCTATCCGGTCGTGAACCCGCCGCAGGCCGCGATCATGACGACCGAAGCCATCAGCAAGCGCGTCGTCGTCCTCGACGGGGACGTGATCGCGATCCGCTCGATGGGGAACATGGTCATGTCCTTCGACCACCGCGTCATGGACGGGGCAACAGCCGCGCGCTTCCTGCGCTCGGTCAAGGAATGGATCCAGAACGTGAACGAGTCGGTGCCGATCCATTGATCGCCAGGCCGGCCTGATGGCCGGATTCGTTCCGATCGCCTTCGAGATCCCGGGCGAGATCGAGCGTCCGCGGACTCGCGGACGGGGCGACGCGAACCGCAGTGTTCCGATCGACACCGCCCGGCCGGACTGGCTCAAGGTGCGGCTGCCCGTCGGGCCGCAGGTCGAACAGCTGCGGGCACTCATGCGCAGCAAGACCCTGCACACCGTTTGCGAGGAAGCGCACTGCCCGAACATGGCGGAGTGCTGGGGCGCGGGCACCGCGACGTTCATGATCCTCGGCGACACGTGCACCCGGTCGTGCGGTTTCTGCGCGGTGCGCACCGGCCGGCCCGGCGACGTCGACATGGATGAGCCCGTCCGAGTCGGGGAGGCGGTCGCGCGCATGGGGCTCGGCCACGCGGTCGTCACGAGCGTGAACCGCGACGAGCTCCCCGACGGCGGGGCGGCCGTTTTCGCGGCGACGATCCGCGAGATCCGGCGGCAGTCGCCCGGCACCACGGTAGAGGTGCTTATCCCGGACTTCCGCGGCGTCGACAGCGCGCTCGACACGGTGCTCGCCGAGCGTCCGGAGATCCTCGACCACAACACCGAGACCGTGCCGCGTCTGTACGCGCGCGTTCGTCCGCAGGCCCGCTACGAACGGTCGCTCGCGGTGCTCGCCCGCGTCAAGCGGACGGCGCCGGAGCTGGTCTGCAAGAGCGGGATCATGCTCGGCCTCGGCGAGACGCGCGACGAAGTGCTCGCGACCATGCGCGACATCCGCGCGCAGGGAACGGACGTCCTGACGATCGGCCAGTACCTGCGACCGACGCCCCGCCATCTGCCGATCGAGCGGTACTGGTCGCCGGAGGAGTTCGCCGACCTGCGCGAGGCCGGGATGGCCATGGGGTACGGGCACGTGGAGTCGGGTCCGCTCGTGCGCAGCTCGTACCACGCCGAGCGGCACGTCGGACGCGCCATCGGCGTCGCGGCCGCTCCCGCCTCCGCGTGAGCGTCGTGCCCGCGCGAACCGCGGCGGACGAGCCCGTTCTGCGTGTTGTGGATCGGATCGCGCCGGCGGTGCGGCAGGAGATCGCGGCCACGTGGCTCGGCCGACGTGCGTACCTCGCGACGTGGCGGATGCAGGAGGCGGTCGCCGCACGGGTCCGCGCGGGCGCTCTCGAGCGGCTTCTCTTGCTGGAGCACGATCCGGTGTACACGATCGGACGCCGCGGCTCGCTCGACCATCTCCTGGCCGCTCCCGCAGACCTGCGCGCGATGGGCGCGACCGCGTACCGCGTGGACCGGGGAGGAGACATCACGTACCACGGCCCGGGGCAGCTCGTGGGCTACGCGATCGTGCGCCTTGGCGACGGGCCTGATCTCGGCGCGTACGTGAGATCGATCGAAGCGGCGCTCATCGATACGCTCGCGGACGAGGGCGTCGCCGCGTGGACCATCGCGGGCAAGACGGGCGTGTGGGTCGCGCTCCCGAAAGGCCGCGAGGCGAAGATCGCAGCCATCGGCGTGCGCGTCTCCCGCGGCGTCACGACGCACGGCTTCGCGCTCAATGTCTCGACGGATCTCGACGCCTTCGGACGCATCCTGCCGTGCGGGTTCGCGCACGAGGTCGCATCGCTCGCGCGGCTCGGCGTCGACGCATCCCTCGTGCGGGTCGCCGAGCGGTGCGCGCTGGCCCTATCGGCTCGGCTCGGCCGCTCGCTGGGGTGGGACCCCGCCGGACCGGTGGCCAGCGAAGCCGACATACCGCCCGACTCGCCGGTCCGCGGCGCCGCCGATCTCCTCGCTGAGGCCGTCCCCGCCTAGTGTCCCGTAACCGAAGTCTCTTTTGGTTTGCGAACGGCTTTGGCGAGGATCTCGTCGGCGTTCTTGACCCACACGAAGGGCGTCGCGCCGTCCTCCCACTTGCGGATGAAGTTCTCGATCGCGGCCGTGAGCGCGCG
>JBBPYG010000097.1:0-23766 GCA_038200085.1 Candidatus Limnocylindria bacterium
ACCGTCTCGGCCTGGTCGTCCCGCGTGTGTCCGGTCGCGACGGCGGTCGCGCCGACCAGAGCGGCCGCGTGCCGAAGGAACGCGTAGCGCGCCCGGCGGGCGGCGTCCTCGCTGGCCTGAGGCTCCTCGGCGCGGCCCAGGTGCACGGGCGCGCCGACACGCGCGGCGAGCCCGGCGACGAACGCCGCGTCCATCGCCCCGGCGCGCGGACGCGCGCGGTGGTCGAAATGCGCGACGTGCAGCACGGTGCCGGATCGACCCGCCAGCTCCGCGAGGATCAGCAGCAGCGCGGTCGAGTCCGCGCCGCCCGATACCGCCGCGATCATCGGGCCGGGTAAGAGAAGCCCGTGCGTCTTCGCGTATCGCGCGACGGCCTCGAGGATCTTCGGCGGCAGCACCGGTGGCTGGGGCCGGGATTGAACCGGCGACCTAGGGTTTATGAGTCCCTTGCTCTGCCAACTGAGCTACCCAGCCCGCCGAAGATGGTAACGAAGCGATCCGCGAGCTGGAGATCAGACGCTAACGCGAACTGGTCGTCGCGGGGATGCGCCGCTGCGCTGCGACGAGCGCCTTGGCGCGGACGCGCGGCGAATTTGCACGCGCCGTCCAGAACGGACGAAGCGCGAGCGGCGGGCGTCTCCTCGGTCGACTGGCGCGGGCGGACCTGTTGCGGGACTGGGATTCGAACCCAGGACCTTCGGGTTATGAGCCCGACGAGCTACCGCTGCTCCATCCCGCGAGGCTCACTTTAGCGCGCGCCGAAGAAGAGCGCGAGCCACTTCGCGAGGTGCCCGCCCGCGCCGGCATCGGCCACGGGGTCGGCCCGCGGGGTCGGAGCCTGCTGGATCGTGATCAGCGATTCGTTGGGCCGGACGTAGTCGTACTCCCGTGCCTTGTCGACGATGTAGCTCTCCGTGCGGCGTTCCGCAGCCGCGGCGTCGAGGACGACGTGCTTCACCTGGAGCGCCACGATCTCGGCGCGAAGTGCCGCGCCTTCGCGGCTCAGTGCGTTGGTCTGCGTCGCGACGCCGACGAAGGCCGCGGTGAGCGCCAGGAACGCGGCGAACAGCGCCACCGCCACGGTGGGACGCCAGAGGCCGCGGCGCCCGGGCGTGCGGGACCGGCCGCCACGTCGCTCGCTCACTTGCGACACATCATGCTCCGGGCGACAGCTCGCTGGGAAGGGGGTCGAGGGCGTAGCCCGCGAGCCGCGCCGCGCACCAGCCCACTACTCCGAGGAAGGCGTGGCCCTCGCCCGGGTCGCGAAGGTCGCGCGTGAACGCCGCGACGATCACCGTCCGTGGCCCCCGGACGATGCCGACGTCGTTCCGCACCGCGGCGAGCGACCCGGTCTTGTGCGCGATGCGGACCTCGTCTGGAAGGTAGCGGCGCAGCATCGAGCCGTCCTGGTTGCGGTCGAGAAGCGCGAGCACGCCATCGGCGACCGCTCGCTCGATGCGAACGCCCTCGAGCAAGGCTCGGAGTAGCGTCGCAGTTTCACGGGGCGTCATCACGTTCTCGAGCCCCCGTCGCGCCGCCTCGAAGTCGTACATGCGCCGGCGGAGGCGCGTCACCGGGCACCCCCAGCGATCGAGGTACCCGTTCACGACCTCGATGCCGACGCGCTCGATGAGCCTGTTCGTCGCCGTGTTGTCCGAGAGCATGATCGCCAGCGCCGCGTGGTCGCGCGCGGAGAGCTCCGCGACGTCGCGCAGATCGCGCAGGATCCCCGAGCCGTCGACCGTCGCTCCCACGGGCAGGCGCTCGTCCAGCGAGATCGCGCCCCGCTCTGCCTCGGCGTGCAGCGCCATCACGAGAGGGACCTTTATGACCGACGCGGCGGCGAAGGCCGCGTCGGGGCCGTGCTCGAGCAGCGGCGCCCCAGCGCCGTCCTCGATGACGACGCCGGCCCGCTCCCCCATCGCGGCCAGGTGCGGCGCCAGGAGCGCCAGCGGCCCGAGTTCAGGAAGCTGTGCGGAATGTGGCGTGACGTCGCGGGCCATGGGCGCGAATGTAGGCGCTGCTCCGAAGGCCGTGCGCTACCTCAATCGCTTTCCCGCAGGCGACGATCGACGGCCGCGCGGTCGGCGAGTGCCGACGTGCCGACGCCTTCCACCGCGAACGACGCGACGGCGTGCGCGAAGCGGATCGCGTCGCCGAAGGAGAGTCCGTCCGCGAGCGCGAGCGCTAGACCGGCCGAGAAAGCGTCGCCGGCGCCGGTCACGTCGACGACCGCATCGACGGGCAGCGCCTCCACCTCGACGATCGACCCGGCCCGGTACGTTCTGGAACCGCGCTCGGCGCGCGTGACGACGACCGGCGCGGTCTCGGCCCACGCCGGGACCGGCGTCTCGTCCTGCCCTAGGTCCTCTTCGCTCAGCACGATCGCATGCGCCGCCACGAGAAGCTCGTGGGGAGCGCTCCATCGCCGGGGCCGCACCGCCCCCGCCGCATCCCATTCGCGCAGGTACCCCTGCACCTCGACGACGCGGATGGCCCGAGGGAAACCGCCGAACAGCGAGACGTCGAGCTCGTGCGCGACGGAGGCGAAGATCACCGCGCGGGCTTCGCGCAGCGCCAGCGGGACGTCGGCGAGCGCGATCGCCTTCGCCCGCGCCCGCAGCCGGAGCTGCCGCCCGCCGTCGGGAGCACGGCTGAAGGCGAACGTCGTGGTGACGGCCGCGGGCAGAGCGACCAGATCGATGCCCAGCCCGCGGCATGCGGCGACCAGCTCGGCTCGCTCCTCGGGTCCGACGCGGGTCGCCAGCGCCGCGCGCGCGCCGAGCCGCGCCGCGGCCGCGGCCGCGTAGAAGGCCGACCCGCCGAGGCGCCACTCCACGCCCGGGAACTCGTCGCGCGTCGCGTGGCCGATCGCCAGCAGATCGATCACGGGCGGAGCTCGGCGGCGAGGAATCGTTCGACGGCGTAGAGCGCGAGCTGCCCGCCGAGCCCCTGGAACACCGCGTCGAAGCCGTGTCCCGACCACGGCAGCTCGACGAGCGAAGCGCGATGTCCTCCCGCGCGAAGACGCGCGGCGAGGCCGCGCGAATCGTCTACCCGCACGAGCTGATCGGCGCCGCCGTGGATCAGGAGCGTGGGCGGGAGCGGGGCCGCGATCCATGTCGCCGGCGTGGCGTCGGCGTAGCGCTCGGGGAACACATCGGGCGCTCCGCCGAGGAAGTCGCGCAGCACGCCGCGCGCGTCGATGAGGTCGGGCCGCAGCGGGTCCTCGTATCCGCGCCGGAGGTCGGTGGGTCCATAGAGCGAGACGACCGCGCGCACGCTCGCGGGCGCCTCGCAGCCGGTGGGCACCGCGTCGCGGCCGGCCCGATACGCGGCGAGGAGCGCCAGGTGCGCGCCGGCGGAGCGGCCGAGCAGCGCGACGCGATCGGGATCGACGCCATCCTCCGCGGCGTGCCGGCGGACCCAGCCGAGCGCGCACTCGACATCCTCGAGTGCGGCCGGGTACGGGAACTCGGGAGCGAGCCGGTACTCGACGTCGTACACGACGTACCCCCGCGTCGCGAAGTAATGGTCGGCCGAGGTCGGAATGAACGACGCGGCCCCCTTCCCACCGCCGCGCCAGGCGCCGCCGTGGACGACCACGATCGCCGGCCGTGCCGTCCCGGGCTCCGCGGTCGAGTAGCGGTCGAGGCGGAGCTTCACACCGGCGACGGTCCGGAACGGTACGTCGGCTTCGACGCGCGCCCGCCCGGTGGGGACGCCGCGTACGTAGTCCGCGAGCGAAAACCCGCCGCCGCGCGGCTCCCTCATGGCGACGCCGACGTCCGCATCGCCGAGCGCCTGAAGCGCGGCGTCCGTCCCTTCGATCGCCGAGGCCAGCCGCAGCAGGGGTTGCACCGCGAAGGTGGCGGCCATCGAGGCGGCGGCCACGGCGACGAGCGCGGGGAACGCGCCGCTCCGCGAGGCGCCGAGCGCGGCGACGACCGCGACCACGTCGAGCGCCAGGAGCCACAGGCTGAGCTCCGCGGCGCCGACGCGCACGAGTTGGAGCCGCTCGTCGGGCATGGTGAAGGGGATCAGGGCGGAGAGGGCCAGGCCGGCGAACGCGAGGATCAGCGCCGCCGCCGGCATCAGACGTTGAAGAGGACATGCAGAACGTCGCCGTCCTGGACGGGGTACGTCCTGCCCTCGGTGCGGAGGATCCCCAGCTTGCGCGCGGCGGCCTCGCTCCCCGCCCGCAGCAGCTCATCCCACCGGATCACCTCCGCCCGGATGAAGCCGCGATCGAGGTCGGAATGGATGGTGCCCGCCGCCTGCTGCGCCGGGATCCCCTCCGTGACCGTCCACGCGCGCACCTCGTCCTCGCCGGTGGTGAAGAACGAGATCAGGCCGAGGAGCCCGTAGGTGGCGCGCAGCAGCCGCTCCACCGCCGGCTCGCCGATGCCCAGCTCCGCGCGGAACGCTCCCGCCTCCTCGGGCGGCAGCTCCGCGATCTCGCCCTCGATCTTGGCGCACACCGGGACCACCGCCGTCGCGCGGTGGCGCGAAACGAGCTCGGCGAGCGGCGCGATGACAGGCGCCGGATCCGCGACATCGGCCTCGTCGACATTCACCGCGATCAGGTGCGGCATGAGCGTGAGGAAGCGGTAGCCGCGGATCGCCCGGAGGTCGTCGGCTTCGAGCTCGAGGTCGCGCATCGGGGTCTCCGAACGCAGCGCCTCCAGCGCGCGCTGCAGCAACGCCTTCTCCCGCTCGCGCGCCTCGCGCTCGGCCCCCTTCGCGCCGCGCATCTCGGGGTCGATCCGCTCGAGCCGGCGCTCCACTACCGAGAGGTCCGCTAGCAGGAGTTCGAGCTCCAGGTCGACCAGGTCACGTCCAGGGTCGATGCTGCCGCGCGCGTGCGGCACAGCCGGGTCGCGGAAGGCGCGAACGACGTGGATAAGCGCATCGGCGGTCCGGAGGTCGCCGAGCTTCTTCGGCGAGATCCCGTCCGACGATCCGCGCTCCGCGGGCGCTGCGAGCCCGAGGTCGCGGTACGTGATCTCCGCGTACGTGGTCTTCTTCGGCCGGAACAGCGCCGATAGCCTGTCGATGCGATCGTCGGGGATCTTCGCGACGCCGACGTTCGTTTCGGCCTCCGCGCCGGCGAACGCGCCCGTCGCGGCGTGTCCCCCGCAGAGCAGATTGAACAGCGTTGTCTTGCCGACGTAGGGCAGCCCCGTGATCGCCGAGGACAGGTTCACGGGGCCGGCAGGGTCGCCTGCTCCACCTCCGGAAGATCGTCGCCGAAGACCGTGCGCGCGACTGCGCGGAAGCGAACGAGAGGGCCGGTCGCGAAGACGGCGTGTCGCGGGGACGACCCGGAATTGATGAGCCGGTGCGAGTCGAGGACCTCCCGGACCGCGAGGGCCGTGGTCGCGGCGGAGTCGACGACGCGCACCCCCGGCCCGGCGACGCCCTCGATCGCCGCGCGGAGCAGCGGGTAGTGCGTGCAGCCGAGGAGCAGCGTGTCGACGACCGGCGCCACGACGCCGCCGTCCTCGATGAGCGGACGGACGTACTCGCGCACCGCGGCCTCGGCCTCCTCGCTGGCAGCCCTTCCCGCCTCGACCAGGGGCACGAGCTTTGGGCACGGCTGCTGCGCGACGTCGACGAGCGGGTCGAGGTCCCGAAGTGCGCGCAGGTACGAGCCGGAGCGGACGGTCGCTGCGGTCGCGAGCACGCCGATGGAACGGCGCGAGGACGCGCCGAGCGCCGCAGCGGCCCCGGGCCGGACGACGCCTATCACCGGCACGGCCTGCTCATCCCTCACCGATTCGAGCGCCACGGCCGTCGCGGTATTGCACGCGAGGACGACCAGCTTGCACCGGGACCTCGCGAACCATTCCATCGCCTGACGCGTGAACTCGAGGACCTCCACCGGCTCGCGCGACCCGTATGGCATGCGCGCCTCGTCACCGAGGTAGATCGTCGATTCGCCGGGCAGATGGCGGCGGAGCTCGCGGAGCACCGTCAGGCCGCCGACGCCCGAGTCGAACACACCGATGGGCCGATCGACCCGCTCGCTCTCCTCCGTCGTCCGGCGAAGAGGGTCAGCGACGATGCTGGGTGACGAGGGCGGTCGCCAGGCCGTCGATCGCCTGCGACAGCAGCGCGTCAGGATCGGACAACACGAAGGGCTGGAGGCCGCTGTTCGCCGCGCTCGTCATCGCGGCGTCGGCCGGCAGCTCCGCCACGACGGGCAGCCCGAGCGCGTGCTCGATCGTCGCCCTGTCGAGCCCTCCCGCGCCGCATGCGCCGTTGATGACCAGGAGCAGCGGCTTGTGCCCTCGGTAGCCGAGGGCGTCGAAGACCTCGATCGCCAGGCGCGCGTTCGCGACGCTCGGCGGAGCGCTCGTCACCACCAGAAGCACGACCGAGGCGGCGTCGAGGATGGCGAGGGTATCGTCGGACATGCGGGCGGCGCAGTCCACCACGACGTATTCGTGGTCGTCCGCGAGCAGCTGCATCGCGTGCGCGACCTCCGCGGCGGCGACGAGATCAGCCTCCTCCGGCCGGGGCGGCGCGAGGAGCGTCGCGACGCCGCCCGGTCCCTCCCACACGACGTCGGCGAGGGAAGCCCGCATCGCGGCCCCGGCCGGGAGATCGACGAGCGACCGGGCCGAGGCCGGGACCGGCAGAAGGTGCCGTACGGAACCGAACTGCATGACGCCGTCGAACAGCGCGACGGTCGAGCCGCGGCGCCGGAGCGCGCACGCGAGGTTGACGGCGATCGTCGTCCGGCCCGCGCCGCCCTGCGGGGAGTAGACGGCGACCATGCTGCCCTTCCCAGAACTCCGCACCGTGGCGGTCCCGCCGAGCGCGTCCGCGAGGTCGTTCGCGCCCCCCGGAAGGACGAACACCGAATCGAACGGACCCTCCGACGTCGCCTCGATGGGCCGCTGCGGCACCGTGATCATCACGATGCGCGTCCCGGGAGACGCGGCCCGAACACGCTTGGCGACCTCCGGTCCGGACACCTTTCCCTGGAGCAGCGCGTCGACCATGAGAACGTCCGGCCGTTCGGCGGCGGCCTGCTTCAGCGCGTCATCCGCCGAGGCGTGGACGCCGGTGAGCTGGATGTCCTTCTCACGCGCGAGCATCGACCGCAGATGCTCGGCGACCTGGGGGACGTCCTCGACCAGCAGAACCCGCTTCACGAGCGGCAGTCTACGAGAACGTACGCACCCGAAGGCTAATGCGCGCGCCGCGTGAAGAACGCGCCGGTGGCCGCGACGGCGCCCGCGAGAGCCACGAAGCTCAGGCCGACGCGCAGCGTCACGCCCGACCAGTACGGCTCGGGATACAGCGCGAGGAGATTGCTCGTCGCCGGGTCGAAGGCGAAGTTGCCCTGGGGGAAGAAGATCTCGTGGAACAGCAGGAAAGCGGGCTCGAACGCGAGGGCCGCGATCGCGACCACGAGCGCGACCAGGGTCGCCGACGCGATGGCTCCGTCGCGGGCGACGAGCGCGAGCTGGCGCATCCCGCCTGTGGATACCGACCGGGCGAGGATCAGGCCAAGCCATGCCACCGCCACCGTGAAGGCGGTCCTGACGCCGGACACGACCGCGCGGACGTCGCGCAGGTGCGCCGTCTCGTCCACGTCGAAGATCGACGCTCCGCCGGTCGTCGTCGGAAGCACCTCGCCCGCACCTTCGACGAACGAGACCGTCTGGCGGTGGAACGCCGCCATTCGGTCCAGGTCGTACACCGGCGACCCCGCCACGTGGAACCGCGCCGGAGCGAAGCCTGCGGCGCGCGCGAGGTCACGATAGGTGCCCTCCCCCGCGAACATGTACGCCGCGAGAAGGGTGCCCGCTATCGCGAAGGCGACGGCGAAGAAGCCAGTCGCCAAGGGCCGCGGCAGGCGCATCAACCTGACGCGCGAGGCACCGCGCCGAGACCCGGACGGTCGCTGAAGACGAAGCGGCCCTCCCGCACGGCGACCGCTTCGAACGGGTCGTCCAGGATGAGCAGGTTGCCGTCCAGATCCGCCCACTCGACCGATGGCGCGAGGTGCGCCGCGGCCGCGATGCCGACGCTGGTCTCGCCGGCACGGCAGCCGAGCATCACGCGAAGGCCGAGATCACGCGCGAGCGCGATCATCCGGCGCGCCTCGGCGATGCCGCCGCACTTCTGCAGCTTGACGTTGACGCCGTCGCACGCATCCGCCAGCCGGGGAAGATCCGCCGAGCTGACGGCGGCCTCGTCGGCGAGGATCGGCAGGACGGAGCGCTCGCGGACCATCCGCAGGCCCTCGACGTCGCGGGGATCCACGGGCTGCTCCACGAACTCGATGTCGAAGGGAACGATCTCGGCGATCAGCGCCGGTGCGCGGTCGGCCGGCCACGCCCCGTTGGGATCGACGCGGATGGGGCCGGCGTAGCGCTCGCGGATCGCCGCCAGTATCGCGGTCGCACCCTCGCTCCCGAGCTTCACCTTGAGCACGCGATACCCCTTTGCGGCGGCGGCCGCAGCGCGCTCGGCCATGACCGCCGGCTCAGCGAGGCCGATCGTGAACGAGGTCGGAGGCGCCTCGCCGTCGGCCAGGCCGACGAGCTCTCGAAGCGTGACGCCCGCGGCCTGCGCGGCGCGGTCGTGCGCGAGCACGTCGAGCGCGCACGCGGCCGCGCCTCGGTGGGGGAAGCGCTCGGCGATGCGGGAACACGCACCGGCGAGGTCGCTCGGGTCGTCGCCGAGCAGCTCGAGCGCGGAGCGTACCTCCGCCTCGACAGTCCCTGGCGTCTCGTCGAAGTACGGATCCGCCGCTGCTTCCCCGCGGGCGATCCGGTCTCCCTCGACCAGCTCGACGAGCACGACGCTCCGCGAGGTGCGCACCGAACGCGAGATGGCGAAGGGCACCTCGAGGTGCACCTCGAGCGTCCGCACCGTCGCCTTCACGTGCGGCCACCCGCGGCGCGCAGCACCGCGGCGGCGAGCCGGTCGGCGCCCGCCGCGTCGCGAACGGGGTCGGCGGCGGGAAGGCCCGCCGAGACTTCAGCCCGCGCCACCGCGGCGCGAGCTTCGCCCGGCTCCAGCGCGCTCGTGTTCAGGGCCACCGCGGCCACCGGTACGCGCGGCGATCCCTGCGGCCGCGACCACAGCGCCGCGTCTTCGTGGAGCGCGACCAGATCGGGTAGCGCGCGCAAAGGGAGCCCGGGATGGCCCTTGATCGCGCCCCGGGCCGCGTCGTGGCAGAGCAGCAGCACGTCCGGGGCGCTCCCGTGCAGCAGCCCGAGCGTGACCCCCGAGAAACCCGGATGGGTCAGCGCCCCCTGCCCTTCGAGGACGACCCAGTCGGCGCCGTTCGCCGCGTCGCAGGCCAGGCGTTCGGCGGCGCCCGCGATGAAGTCGGCCACCACGGCGTCCACGCAGATGCCCGCGCCGCTGATCGCGATGCCTGTCTGCCCCGTGGCGACGAAGGCGGAGCGGACGCCCGCGCGCGCGAACGCGGCGTGGAGTTCGAGCGAGGCGGTCATCTTGCCCACCGCCGCGTCGGAGCCGACCGTCAGGACCACGCGCGATCCAGGCCTGCGGGCTCGGTGGCCGCCCACCCCGAGATCCGATGGCGGCGCGCGGAGCTCCCACACCCGCCCGCCGCCGTCCTCGGCCGCGCGGGCCAGTTCCGGGTCGGCGGTGATGCGCTCGTGCAGGCCGTTCCATACCTCCAGCCCGCGTCGCAGCGCCTCGCCGAGCGGAGCGCGGTACTGAGCCGGCACGCGGCCGCCGGGAGAGGCCGTGCCGATGAGAAGCACCTCGGCGCCGGCCGCCGCCACCTCAGCGACGGTCGCCACGATCGGGATGCCCCGCCCGACGCCGACCGCAGCCTCGGCATCCTGGCCGGCGCAGCACGAGTCGAGGACCGCGACGACGGGGTAGGGCGCATAGCGGATGACGCCGATGGCGGTCTTCGCGGTCGCCGGGGCGAACAGTCCCTCCGCGAGGATGGCGACGCGCGGGCCCCGGCGGCTCGCGTCGCGCCCGGCCTCAACCACCCGGCCCCGAGCCCGCGGCGCGACCTGCGGGAGCCGAGCGACGCGGCCGGGCCGCAGCGCGCGCTCGTCCCGCGCGCCCAGCGTTCTCGCTGGGCCTCGGGGGTCCCGCCACGATCAGCAGCCGGGCGGAGTGCTCGTCCGCCGACGAGCCGTCGTAATCGCCATGGACCGATTCGATCGGCAGTCCGGCTCGGGCGAAGAGCAGCTCGGCCTCCCGGCGGTATAGATGGTGGAGCGTCAAGCGCCGCTGGATGCGCCGGACGCTCCGGTCGTCTCCGACCTCGTCGTAGCGCACTGAAACAAGCGTGCGCTCCGCGCTCGTGCGACTGCTGGTGAACTTGGTGATCTCGTGTCCGGTGAGCGGATCGCGCCGCGTCCAATCCTCGACCACGACCCCCTCGGCGGCGGGGATCCCGGTGGGGTCGGGCTGGAACACATCGAGCGCGACACGACCGCGAGGGCCGAGATGAGCGCGAACGCTGCCGAGGCAGGCGGCGCGCTCCTCGGGTTCGAACTCGAGAAAGGTGTTGAACGCGATCACGACGAGCTGAAACTTCTCTCCGAGCGCGAGAACGCGGGCGTCGCCTTCGCGGTACTCCACTTCGAGCGTCGCGCCCGACCGGCGGCGCGCGCGGGCGAGCATGGCGGCGGAGCGGTCGAGGCCGACGACCCGGTGACCATCGAGAGCGAGAGGCACCGAGATCCGCCCGGTGCCGCAGCCGATCTCCAGCACGGGGCCGCCGCTGCGCAGCGCGAGCGCCCGGAACCATTCCACGTCATCACTGCCCGGCCCGCCGGCCGACAGTGGCGCGTCATTGTCCAGGTCGTACAGCGCCGCCGCTCGCTGGGCCTCGTCGGGGGGCACCGATGCGCCCGACCAATCCACCGGCACGCCCTCACCTCGAGGCGTCGAATGCTTCCCTGATGTCGCGGGCGAGCGCCGGCCGGCAGAGGACGTCGAAGGCGGTCATGGCGATCGCCTTGGCCGCCAGGCGCATCGTCTCGAGAGCCAGCGGCGCGCGGGCGGCGGCGGCGAAGTCGTGGGAGTGGCCGGGCACCGGACCGGTCGTGACGGCCATGAACGGGTGGATGCCGGGCACGACGGTCGTCACGTTGCCCATGTCCGTCGAGCCGTGGGTCTCGCCCGGAGCGCGCGGTCGCATGTCCCGTCCCAGCGCCCGGGCGTTCGCGCTGAACGCTTCGGCGAGCGGGCCGTTCGAGCGGACCAGCTCGCACGTGTCGCTCCATGCGTGTTCGAGCGAGCAGCCCGTGGCCTTGGCCGCTCCCTCGAAACACGCCATGACGCGACCCTGAAGCTCGCGGAGGTAGGCGTTGTCCGGCGACCGGACCATCAGCCGCGCGGCGGCGCGCTCGGGGATGATGTTCGCGGCCGAGCCGCCATCCGTGATCACGCCGTGGATCCGCGAGTCAGAACGCACGAGCTGACGCAGCGACGCGATCGCGTTCCACCCGAGGACCAACCCGTCGAGGGCGTTGATCCCCGCGTGCGGTTCCGCCGCGGCGTGCGCCGCCCGCCCCGTGAACATGACGTCGAGGCTGACCATCGCGAGCATGAGCGGGTCGAGCTCGTCGCGGTCTCCGGGGTGGAACATCAGGGCCGCATCGACGCCGCTGAACTCGCCGGAGCGGATGAGCGCGACCTTCCCATTCCCCCGCTCCTCGGCGGGACATCCGAGAAGCCTCACTGAGCCGCGCGATCCGTCCTCCCCGATGACGTCGCGCACGGCGAGAAATGCGCCCAGCGCAGCGGCGGCGATTAGGTTGTGTCCGCATGCGTGGCCCACACCGGGAAGGGCGTCGTACTCAGCGAGGATGGCGACGGTCGGTCCGGGACCGGCGCCCGCCTCGACGCGGAACGCGGTCGGCAGTCCGGCGACGCCGCGATCCACGGCCAGCCGCTCCGTCTCGAGCGTGTCGCACAGGAGCGAACACGCGTGGACCTCCTCGAAGGCGAGCTCGGGGCGTGCGTGGATGCGCAGCGCGAGGTCGTCGAGCAGCTCCGCGCGATCGTCGACGCGCGCTGCGGCGCGCGCCTTCAGTTGATCGAGCTGCATCCGTCGCGAAGCGTATCGAACTCAGGCGCCGCGCGCGGACACCACCGTCTCTGCCGCCACGAACGCGAGTAGGACGAACGCACCCGTCAAGGGGGTGAGACCATCGGCCGCCCGCAGAATAGCGAGCAGTCCAACGGCCCCACCGATCTCGGCGCCCCTGCGCAGCGATATCCGTCGGGCGCGCACCGATGCGCGGCCGCGGGCCGTGCGCGCAGGGTGCAGGCGCAGCGCCACGAACGATGCGAGCGCTCCGGTCGCGACAGCGGCGGCCACGACGACGCCCGGCACCGCAAAGGGCTCCGTTGGATCCCGCGTGTTGACGATCCAGGTCAGTACGGCCGCGGCGGCCGCGGCGACGAATAGAAGGCCGCGTGCCATTCAGTGCCCGCGCCGGACCAGGGGCAGCACGCGCGGCTCGAGCCGCTCCGGATCCTCGTCGGCGAGCGCCAGTCCCTCCTGTTCGGGCGCGGCGGGCAGAGGCGCGCGAGCCAGGCTCTCGATCGCCATCGAAACGCGGTCGAGCGCCCGCTCCGACTCGACGTGCTTCTTGGCCGCGTTCTCGAGGTGCCGGCCCAGCTGCTCGTGCAGCGCCGCGAACCGGCCGACCTCGCGGACGAGCTGCTCGATACCCAGTTGGATCTCACGCGTTCGTTCCTGGATCGACAGACCGCGAAGACCGAAGGACACGAGCTGGAGGTACGCCATCAACGTGTTCGGGGACGTCGGGATCACCCTGCGCCGTGCGCAGTAGGCGTAAAGGTCGAACTCCGCGTCCGGCCTCACGACCGCTTCGTAGTAAACGTTCTCGGCCGGGATGTACATGAAGGCGTAGTCGATGGTGCCAGCCGCCGGCACGATGTACTTGGCCACCGCGTCGATGTGCCGCCGCGTCTGCTGCATGAAGCTCCGGCGCCTGGCGCGGCGTTCGGCGTCGTCGGACGCGGCGAGCGCGCTCCACGACTCCATGGGGAACTTCGCGTCGATCGGCACCATTCGGCCTCCGAAGCGAACCACCGCATCCACCCGGGTCCCATCCGGGAACGCGTACTGGAGCTCATAGGCATCGGCCGGGAGCGCATCTTCCAGGACCCGCTGCATCAACAGCTCTCCGAACCCGCCGCGGTGCTTCGGTGCGCGCAGCAGGTCGTGCAGCGACCCGATGTCGCGGGCCAACTCACCGATGCGGACGCTCTGCTCCTCGAGCGTGCCGAGCTGGCGCGACACGTCACCGAGGGCGCGGTTTGTCGACCCCGTCTGGGTGAGCACCTGCTGCTCGGTCGCGCCCAGCGACTGGACGAACTGCCCGCGCAGGTCCGCAAGCGCCTCCTGGTGCGCGGTCCGGAGATCTCCGAGCGCGCGTTCCATGACCAGGGCGTGCCCGCCATCGCCGTGGCCGCGCGCCCATAGCGCGGCCATGGCGAGCGCGGCCAGCGCGACGAGGACGACCGTCCCGATCGCAAGGGTCGCCAGCGGCTCCATGGTGCGCGGCAGTTTCGCACGCGAGACGGCGACGAACAAGTGTTCTAATAGCGGTCAACGGGAGTTACCCGAGCTGCGCCATCGACTGAGCTCATGAGAGCGCGAGTTGAGCGGAGAAGGGGGCCCGCGATATTGGTTGATGCAGCCACGCCGGCGCGTCGCGGGGCTCCAGTCGATCATGGCGGAAGACGCGACCGGTGACCACCCGACGGGGTGCGCTACCCCGGAGTCCGGCACATCTTCGACGTCGTTCTGCCCCGCATGCACGCTACCGAGGGCGTTCACACGTCCAGGGTGGTCAGCCCGCGGAACGCGCAGCAAAAGGGCCCAGCCCGGCCGAGGCGACGGCGGCGGCGGGAAAGCTGGGCCGACAGCGACGCGGCCTGCGGTCCTTACTTCCCGCGCCGAGGGTCGTCCCCGCCGGAGCTTGGGTTCCTGGCGATCACCGTCCTCGAGGACGCGCTCGGAGCCGGAGCGGGCGCGGGTGCTAGGCGAGCGTCTTTGCGCAAAGACGCGAGGACAATGCGGTTCAGCCAGCCGAGTTGCGGGCGTTGAAGGAGCGGGGGCAGATCCGCTCGAAGGGGCAACGGCCGCACGCGCGCGGCGAGGGCGTCGCCGAGAACTCGCGGCGGCGGATCTTCGCGGCGGTGGAGGAGACCACCGCGACGACGGCCGAGATGTCGGCATCCTTGGGCGCGATCTCTCCGCGGGCTCCGGTCTCGAGGAAGTGAAGCACCGCGCGGACCGGGCGCTGACCGTAGGACCGCTCGTGGGCGAGCGCGTAGAGCCGCAGCTGGAGGCTCTGGTTCGCGCTGCGCTGCGGCCGGTCGCTGTCCGGTTCGACGAATGTGGACTTGTAATCGACGACTACAGCGCCGTCCTTCTCCCGATCGACCCGATCCCATCTCCCCACGACGCGGTCGCGCCCGAGCATGAACGCGAAGCGCTGCTCGACGAGATCGGGGCGCTTCTTGCCCGCCTCCCCGGCGTGAAAGAGGCGAAGCGCGGCGAGCCCGGCGTCGAACCGCTCGCGCTCGTGCTGCGGCGAGATGAAGCCCTCGGATAGCCACGCCGCGCGGAAGGTCGCCTGGACGTCGTCGAGACCCGGCTCGTCCCCGTCGCGGCGTCGCGAGAGATGCTCGCCGACGGCCTGGTGCAACGCCAGCCCGTAGATCTGCCGGGGGTCCGGCAGCACCGGTATCCGCAGCACGTGCGCGAAGCGGTAGCGGAGCGGGCAGCTCTGGTAGTCCTCGACCTGGCTGTACGAGAGCGTGAGCACGTCGTCGGCCCCGAGCGCCGGCAGAGCGGCGTCGGCCTCCGGCGGCGAGACCTGGAAACGCTGCAGTTCGTCGTAGGCCGAGGAACGGGCCGGTACGCGGTCGGGTGATCGGCCGAGTGCCTCTCCGATGAACTGGCTCGGACGGTAGGCCCGCTGGCCGCCGTAGTCGCTGGCGCTGGTGAAATAGAACGACGCCTTCGCGCGGGTGACGGCGACGTACGCGAGCCGGCGCTCCTCGGCGACGTGCCGGTCCCGGCCAGATCCCCCTTCGTCCTGGAGGCCCTCGGGCAGGGTGAGCTCGGGTCCGCGGTACTGCCCGGGCAGGCGCTCCTGCGTCGCCGCGACGAGATAGACGACGGCGAACTCGAGTCCCTTTGCCTTGTGTATCGAGAGCACGTTGACCGCGTTCAGCGAGCTCTCGAAGTCCGCCGCGGCGGGATCGTCCCCGGCCTCGCGCAACAGCTCGAGGTACGGCACGAAATACGCGGCCCGGTCGATGGGCAGCGCCCGTCCCGCGCTCTGCACCAGTCGGAAGAAGCGCGCCACGTTGCGACCTTGATCCTCGGCCAGGGACGAGTTGGGATCGAGATACCGGCCGAGCAGCTTCGAGCGATCGAGAAATTCGTAGAGAAGCTCGGCGGTGGAGAGTTCGGCCGCTCGCCCCTGGAAGTGCTCGAGATCGGTCACCAGTGCCCGCGCGGCGGCGAGCGCCGTGGCACCGAGCCCGGCCGCCTCGCCGTGCGCGCCCTCGTCGAAGAGGTCTCGGAGTGGACGCTGACGCCGCGCCTGCGCTTCGGTGATCCGCGCCAGATCCGCCGGAGGGAACCCATAGAGCGTGGAGGTGGCGAGGTAATAGAGATGACGTGAATCGCTCGGCGCGGCGACGCACGAGAGGAATGACACCAGTAGGCGGATCTCGGGACGCTCGTACAGCTGGCCGCCGCCCGAGAAGTGGGTGGGGACCTTGCGCGACGAGAGCGCGCTCAGGATCCGACTCGCGTCGGCGTTATATCTGACCAGGACCGCGAACTCGCCGAACTGCCGCTGCTCGCGCACGGCCTGCTGCGCGATGCGCTCCGCGACCGTCTCCGCCTCCTCGGCGGCCCCGGCGAACGAAAGGTGGACCACGCCCTCGCCGTCGGCTTCCGTCCGGCCACGCAGGTGCTTGTCGATGCCGAGCGTGTCCTCGAGCCGGTCGGGGTTATGCCCGATCAGCCGGTACGCTGCGTCGAGCAGCGGCTGCCCCGACCTCCGGTTCTCGACGAGGGTCATGATCGCTGCGTCGGGGTACGCTGCGGTGAAGGCGGCGAAGTTCGACAGCGTGGCCCCGCGCCAGGCGAAGATCGACTGATCGTCGTCCCCCACCACGGTCAGCTCGCGGTGGTGCGCCACCAAGAGCTCGATGAGCCGCCACTGCGCGGTATTCGTGTCCTGGAACTCGTCGACGAGGACGTGCCGGTAGCGGCGGGACAGCCGCCCTGCGGCCGCGGGTCGTTCCCGGAAAAGCCGAAGGGCCAAGGCGACCTGGTCGCCGAAGTCAATGACCCCATGGCGTTCCTTCAGTGCCGTGTACGACGCATAGGTGTTCGCGAGCTCCCGCTGCGCGTCGCGTTCGTCGGCCGCGGCATCCGTGGACCCGCTGGCGCCCGCTTCGAGCCCGGCGACGTGGGCGAGGTACTGCTCCGGCGCGATGTCCTCGTCGCGGGCACGCGCGAACAGGTCGAGGAGCGCGCGCACATGCTGGAGCGGGTCGCCCGCCGGGCGATAACGTCGGAGTGGAAGTTCGAAGAGGTGCTCGCGAATGAAGATCACCTGCTCCGCGGGGGAGAGGACGCGAAGCTCGCCCGAGCGCCCCAGCTCGAGCGCGAACTCGCGCAGCACCTCGTCGCCGAACGCGTTGAACGTCCTGATCGCCACGTCGTTCTGGCCAAGGGGTGTGTTCAGGTCGATCCGCTCCTGCATCTGGGCCGCGGCCTTTTCGGTGAAGGTCAGCGCGAGGATCTCGTGGGGCCGGGCGGCACCCGAGGCGATGAGGTGCACGATCCGGGCGGTCAGCACGTGGGTCTTGCCCGTGCCCGCGCCGGCGACGATCAGCAGGGGCCTGCCACGATGCTCGACGGCGGCGCGCTGCTCCGGTGCGAGGGAGGCGAGGATGTCCGGCTTGGGCTCGCCGATGCCGAACGAGAGCTGTTCTGTCACGACCGAGCGGCCGAAGGGAACATCCGTTCTATTATGGACCGAGAGCTACGCCCGGGCGAGCCGCTCCCCAAGTTCGATGAGCGTACGGACGGCCGGCCCCTGCGGACCCTTTGGCGTGTACGGTCGCTCCAAGTCGGCCCAGTAGGTCCCGGCGATGTCGAGGTGGGCCCACTGCGTACCGTCCTCCACCGCCGCATCGAGGAACGCCGCGGCGTTGATCGCGCCACCGTCGCGGCCGGCGCTGTTGGCGATGTCCGCGATGTCGCTGCGGATCTCCTCGCGGTATTCGTCGGTCAGCGGCATGGGCCAGACGCGGTCACCGGCGGCCCGCGCGGCGGCCGCGACCTCCTCGACGAAACCTTCGGGCTTCCCGAACAACCCGCTGAAGTGGCGACCGAGCGCCACCGCGATCGCTCCGGTGAGCGTCGCGACGTCGACGACGCGCCGGGCGCCCTCGCGCTGTACGTACGTGATGCCGTCCACCAGCACCAGGCGCCCCTCGGCGTCGGTGTTTATCACCTCGACGGTCTTTCCGCTCATCGACGTGAAGACGTCTCCGGGCTTGGTGGCGCCGCCGCCGGGGAGGTTCTCGGTGCACGGCGCGACCGCGATGACGTTCGATCGCGTGCGGAGCTTCCCGAGGGCCGCCACCGCGGCGATCACGGCAGCGGCACCCGTCATATCGGCCTTCATCCGGTGCATCGCCTCAGCGGGCTTGATCGAGATGCCGCCGGAGTCGAAGGTGATCCCCTTGCCGACGAAGGCGGCGTCGTAGCCCTTTCCCCCGCGGCCGGCGTGGCGCATCACGATGAACTGCGGCGGCTCGTGGCTGCCCTGCGCGACCGAAAGGAAGCTGTGCATGCCCAGGGCCCGGCACTTGGCGGCGTCCAGGATCTCGCAGTCGACACCCGCGTCCGCGGCGATCCGCTTGGCCTCGGCCGCGAGCGCGGTCGGCGTCATCTTGTTCGCCGGCTCGTTCGCGTGGCGCCTCGCGACGTTCACCGCCTCCCCCACCGCTTCGCCCCGCCTGATGGCCTCCTTCGCGTCGCCGTCGACCGCGAGAAGCACCGCTTCGAGCGGCGGCAATCTGCGGTCCTCGTCTTTCGTGCGGTGCGCCTCAGGGCGCCACATCGCGAACAGCACGCCCTCGACCGCCGCCCTGGCCGCGTGCGCCGCATCGAGCCCCGCACCGCTGTCGACGACCAATGCCAGGCGCTTGGTCCGTGAACGCCATAGCGACTTGACGCCCGCGCTCGCGATCCGTAGCGCGCGCTGCGCGTCGAACTCCGTGCGCTTTCCCGCACCGACCACGACGATGCGAGGCCCCTCGCCGTGGTGCGCGCTGACCGCGTAGAGGCGGCTGACCTCGGCCTCGCGTGAGATCCGCTCGACGACCGCGCGGACCCGGCTGTCGAGGGCCTTCGGGATGATCCGGTCCTCGAACAGCGGCACGATGATGGCGTCCACGCCCGGCATGTCTCCCTGGCGGACGGAGCGGAACTTCATGCGACCCCCTTCACCAGGCGCGTCGCGGCGGCGAGCCGGGCCCGCGCCTGGGCGGGCTCGAGGACCAGGATGCGATCGTCGCCGACCCTGCGCGTCAGCCCGTGATCGTCGAGGAACGATAGCAGCGGCAGCACGTGTTTGCGGCTCGACCCGGTGATGTCGCGGGCGCGCGCGACGGTGATCGACGGCGCCACCGCGAGCTCGTCGATCACCCTGTTCCCGAACTCGAGCACGGCCTCGGGAAGGAACACGGCCTCGGTACCGATCCGCACGATGTCGCCCCGCTCGCCGAGCGCCGCGATGATTTCCCGGTCGAGACCGTGCTCCGACGCGAGGACGGCAGGCGTCGGCGGCTGCAGCGGCTCGCGCGCGAGGGCACGGCGCGCGGCGTCCCACCGGCGTTCCATCGCCTCGTCCAGCACGGGCCGGTGTCCTGGAAGCGCCAGCGCGCTTCCGCGCTCGACGACGCGCCCGTCGGCGACGGCTCGGGCGACGAGGGCCGCGAAGCGCTTCGGGGGCAGTCCGAGGGAGCCGCGCATCTCCTCGCGCGGCGCTCCCGGGCGGAGCGCCGCGCGACGATGGACCATGGCCAGCGCGCGCTCCAGACGGACCACGAGCGCCTCGAAGGCGTCGGCGGAGACGACCGCGTCGCCGAACCGCACGGCGGCACCGCTCGCGACGAGCCCGGCGATGGCCCGATCCCGTTCGTCCGCTCCGAGGCCGGCGCGTTCCCCGGCCTCAGCCGGCGTTCGCGCGACGTCCAGCGATGCGAGAACGCGGGCGTCGGGCGCCGGCGCGGCGCGGCGTTCGAGCGCGGCGCGCGCGTCCGAGCGGCGGCGCAGGCGTTCGCCCGAGACGTCGGTTATGGCGCCGCCTCCGACAGTCTCGGCCGGGGACGGGCGCCGCAACACGAGCCGGTCGCCGACCGCGGCCGCCACGGGCGTCGCCAGGCGGAGCTGGATCCACCCTTCCGCGCCGGGGACGATCGGGGCAGTTTCGAGCACGGCGACGCGCGCCATGACCTCGGCCGTTCCCGTATGCACCTTCACGAGCTCGTCCTCAGAGAGCGCGTCGCTCGCCCGGGACAGCACCCGCACGCGCAGGCCGAGGAGCGAGGTCGGCCGCAGCTGCCCCGGACGCGAGAGGACCATCCCGCGGGCCAGGTCATCCTTGTCGATGCCGGACAGGTTCGCCGCGACGCGGCTGCCGGCGAGGGCGACTGCGAGAGAGACGCGATGCGTCTGCAGACCACGGACGCGCCCGCGCCGATCGCCTGGCACGAGCGCGACCTCCTCCCCGACCGCGAGCGTGCCGTCGATGAGGGTGCCCGTCACGACGGTCCCGAAGCCGGGCATGGTGAAGGCGCGGTCGACCGGCAGCCGCGGGCGCCCGAGGTCGCGCCGGGGCGGCGCCTCACCGAGCTCGCGCTCGAGGGCGCGCAGCAGCTCGTCCAGGCCACGCCGTTCGCGCGCGGACACTTCGACGATCGGAGAGCGCTCGAGAGCGGAGCCGGCGACGGCGGCGCGCACGTCCGCGCGCGCCAGCGCGGCCCACTCGTCGTCGACGAGGTCGCGCTTGGTCAGCGCGACGACGCCCCGTTCGATGCCGAGGAGCGAGAGGATGTCGAGGTGCTCGCGTGTCTGCGGCATCGCGCCCTCGTCCGCGGCGACGGCCAGGATCACCGCGTCGATGCTGCCGACCCCCGCGAGCATGTTGCGTATGAAGTCCTGGTGACCGGGGACGTCGACGATGCCGACATCCGTACCGCCCGGCAGCCGGAGCCACGCGAAGCCGAGGTCGATCGTCATGCCACGCTCGCGCTCCTCGCGCAGCCGGTCGGGGTCCATGCCAGTGAGCGCAGTGATCAGCGCCGACTTGCCGTGGTCGACGTGGCCGGCGGTGCCGACCACGCGCAGCCCGCTCACCCGCCCGGAGGGGCGCAGGTGGCGAAGAGCAGCGGGACGACGCCGAACGCGAGCACGAGCAGGACGGTGACCCAGGCGGAAAGCACGATCGCGGTGGCACGTATCGGGATCCAGGGGCGCTCGCCATCTTCCCCACGGCGACGCTCGGGCGAGCGGCTCACCTGGCCGCGGTCACGCCGGGGGGCGCTTCACTCGCGAGCGGCGACGCACTCGATCTCGACCCGCGCACCCTTCGGCAGCGAGGCGACGCCGACCGTCGCACGCGCCGGGCGATGCGCGCCGAAGCGCGAGCCGTACACCTCGTTCATCGCCTCGAAGTCGCCGAGATCGGTCAGGTACACGGTCGTCTTCAGGACGCGCGAAAGATCGGAACCCGCGGCGTGGAGGACGGCCGACAGGTTGTCCAGCGCGCGGGCGGTCTGCGCCCTGGCGTCCCCCTCGACGAGCGCGCCCGTGCGTGGCTCGAGAGCGACCTGGCCGGAACAGAAGACGAGATCGCCGAACACGAGCGCCTGGCTGTACGGGCCGATCGCGGCGGGAGCGTCGTCGCTCGCGGCGGTGCGGATCTCCACCGGGTCAATCCTATGCGCGCACCGCCGCGGCGACGGTGTTCAGGAGTTCGCCGTCGTCCTCGGGCATCACGGTCCGCAGGTCGAGCACGACCCGCCGTTCGTGGACCCGCGCCACGATCGCGGGCGTGGCGGCGCGCAGTCGCCGCGCGGTCGCGCTGGCGCCCGCCCCTCCGAGCGCGATCCCGTGTGACGGCTGCGTCTCCTCGGGAAGGGTGCCGCCGCCAACGGTCGAGCGCGTCCGGATGGCCGCGGCGTCGATGCCCCTCTCGGCGAGCGCCGCCGCGAGCGCGACCGCGCGCCGCTCGAGTTCCAAGACAGGGGACGCGATCATCCGCCAGACGGGCAGCTCCGCTTCGGCGCGCCCGTCGCGGTATGCCGCGAGCGTCGCGACGAGCATGGCGAGCGTCAGCTTGTCAGGACGCAGCGCGCGCATGAGCGCGTGGCCGCGCAGCCTCGCGACCGCGGCGGCCCTACCCACCGCGATCCCGGCCTGGGGGCCGCCGAGCAGCTTGTCGCCGCTGAACGTCACGACATCGGCCCCGGCGGCGACGGCCTCCTGGACCGTCTCCTCGCGGCCGAGGCCGAACCGAGCAGTGTCGAGCAACGTCCCGCTGCCGAGGTCGTGCACGAACGCGAGTCCGCGCTCGCGCGCGAGAGCGGCGAGCTCGCTCGACTCGGCGCGCGCGGTGAACCCGACGATCCGGAAGTTGCTGGCGTGCACGCGGAGGATGGCCGCGGTTCGCGGGGTGATCGCCGCGGCATAGTCTCGCGCGTACGTGCGGTTCGTCGTGCCCACCTCGACGAGCTTCGCCCCGGAGCGCGCCAGGACGTCGGGGATGCGGAACGAACCGCCGATCTCGACCAGCTCGCCGCGGGCGACGATGACCTCCCGCCGGCTGGCGATGGCCGCGAGCGCGAGCAGCACCGCGGCGGCGCCGTTGTTCACCACAGCGCCGTCCTCGGCTCCGGACAGCTCCGCGAGGAGCCGCACCGCGTGACCATGCCGTTCGCCCCGCTTGCCGGATGCGAGGTCGTACTCGATGCTTGCCGCGCCCGCCGCCTCGCGGATGGCCCGCAGCGCGTCGGCGGACAGCGGCGCCCGGCCGAGGTTCGTGTGGAGCACCACGCCGGTGGCATTGATCACGCGGCGCAGCGATGGCGCGTCGCCGGCGGACAGCCGCTCGCGCGCCATCGCCGCCGCGTCGGTAGGGCCGAGGACGGATCCATCCCGGCGCGCCTGGGCGAGCACCTCGCGCGCCGCCGCGCGCAGCCGCCCTCGCGCGACCCCGCGCTCCCCGCTCGCCTCGAGCACCGCGTCGATCGAGGGAAGCGACCGCCTCGGATCGGTCACGCCGCGATGACCTGGAGTGAGGATGGACGAACACGCATAGAGAGGCGGCTCACGTGAACGAGGTCGCCGTCGATCTGCCCGGGGGCCGCGCGCTCGAGCTGGATGTCGACGACTCGCGCGCGCGACGCGACGACGGTGCGGCCATCGACGTGGGTGCCCTTGTACAGGCGCGCCATCGCCCGTATCGACCCGATCCGCCCGAGCGCGCCTGCAACCGTGACGTCGAACAAGCCGTCGTCGAGACGCGCGTCCGGCGCGCACCGCATACCACGCCCGAAGTGCGTCCCGTTGGACGCGAGCGCGACGAGGAAGCGGCCCGAGCGCTCCACCCCGTCGAGCCGCACGGTCATCTGCAGCGGCCGGTACACCGCGATCGCGGCGAGGGAAGCGGTCGCATACGCGAGGCGGGGGCCGAAGGCGCGTCCGTGCGACCTCGCGCGTGCCGCGACCTCGCCGTCGATGCCGACCCCGGCAGCGTTCAGGAAGACGCGCCCGTTCGCCTCGCCCGTATCCACTGTGCGCCGCGTGCCGCGGGCGAGGAACGAGGGCAGGTCGCTTGCGCGTTTTGGATAGCCGAGCGCGCGGGCGAAGTCGTTGCCGCTGCCGATCGGATAGAGCGCCAGGGCGGCGCGCGTGCCGACGAGCCCGTTGGCGACCTCGTTCGCCGTGCCGTCGCCGCCCACGGCGATGACGACGTCGTAGCCCTCGGCGGCCGCGTCCGCCGCGAGCCGCGGACCTTCACCGGGATACGGCAGCTGCACGACGTCCGTCGGCAGGCCCGCGTCGCGCAGCACGCGCGCGAGCCGCGGAGCCAGGGACGACGCCCGGCCGCTTCCGGCGGCCGGATTCACGATCGCCAGCGCCCGCCGATCGGCGATGGACGCTACCGTCCCGCTGCGCACGCCGCCACGATGAACGCGCACCTCCACGACCGTCGCCGAGGGCCCGAACATACACACATTCGACTATCGTTGTCCCTCGATGGCACGCCGAAGTCGCACGCGCGGCCGCACGCGGCCGGCCCAGCGCGCGACCACCCCGCAACGGGCGGCACCCCCTGTCGCGCGGCACCCGCTGCCTCGCTCATCCCGGAGCCCCGCGCGCCTCGGCGCCGCGCGGGCCACGGGCACGCCGTCCGCGACGCTCGAACGCGCGGCGGCGTGGGAGCGCGGGTACGTCGTGAAGGACTTCCGCCGCATCGGCGTCGTCGTGGCGGTCATGTTCCTGCTGCTCGCGCTGAGCGACGTCGCGGTCCATATCCTCCAGCCGTAGCGCGCATCGATACACTGGCCTCGCGCGCACGCTTCCGGGCTCGTAGTTCAGCGGTTAGAACGCGCGGTTCACATCCGCGAAGTCGCTGGTTCGATCCCAGCCGAGCCCAC
>JBBPYG010000098.1:0-7058 GCA_038200085.1 Candidatus Limnocylindria bacterium
ATTGATTGAGCCGCCTCGTGCCGCAGGACTCACCATGGGACAGCACCCGAACAGATGACTGGCACCACCGACGGCCCTGGTGACGCGGCGCCCGTGTCTCGAACACGGACGCGGGCTCCTCCCTTGACGAGGCCCGCGCTTCACAGATGACATCTTGGAGGCAGTGGCGCCCAACCGATCGTTCCTCGACCGACGTCAGCATGCCGGTGGAAACTTGATTTGAACAGTCTGGTGCCTGGCTCCGGATGGACGGTTCATAGCCGCCACGCCGGCGACCTTCAGCACAGCAAGTCTGCGGCTATCCCGTCGTGACGGAGTCGAACCAGATCCGGGCGAGGACGGCACCGCGGACGGCGGGTCCGCTGGGGCGCATCTGCCGTGGAGAGCGATGCGTACATCGATCGCGTCGTGGCTGCGGGCTACCTCAAAGCTTCGGGAGCCGGCGCCGTTTGGCCGGCCCCGTGAGGCCGTGCAGCGGGGGCGAGGAGCAGACGGTAAGCAGGGTTACGCCGCCGGGACCGAGACGCGGCGGAAACGGGTCAGGGCGAACGCGAGGCCGATGAGCAGGAGCGGGATCCAGCCGAAGACGAGTGCGTAGATCGCGAGGTCGGCGATCGCGTGGACGACAACGCCGAGCGCGGCGACAGCCTTGGCCGCCGTGCGCGACGGGTCCCAGGAACCGACCGGTTCGGGCGACGGCGCGGCGCCAGCGACGGCGACGACGATGGTCGAGAACTGTGTGCGGCTCCGGATAAGGTTGATCTGACCCGTGAGCTGCTCGATCTGCGTGCGGACGGCCGAAAGCGCCTGGTCGACCTTGAGGACGTCCTCGATCTTGTCGGCGCGCGCCAGTAGCGCCAAGTAGCGCTGCTCCTCGGCCTGCTTGGCTGCCAGACGGGCCTGGAGGTCGACGAACTGGTCGGTGACGTCCTTGCCGTCGACATTCGACGAGAGGACCTCGGCGTCGAGAGCCTTGAGGCCGCGGAGGGCGTCGTTGAAGCGGGCCGATGGCACGCGGACCGTGAGCGTGGCCGAGCGCGTGTCACCGGTCCCGCTCTCCTGGAGGCCGATCACATCCCCGCCCATGCCCGTCGCGACGGCCTGCGCCCGGTCGGCGATCGCCCAAGGGTCGGCGGCGCGCAGGCTCAGGTTCGCCGTCAGGATGACGCTGCGGTCGGGGTCGAGGCCGAGGGGCACCGGCAACGTCGAGCTCGCGTTGCCCGAGCCGCCCTGGCCCGTGGGGGCGCCGCCGACGGATTTGTCGCCCGCCGCGGGGGCGGGCTCGCCTCGGCCGATCGCGGTCGTCGCGGAGCCGGCCGGTTGTCCGCTGCAAGCCGCCAGAAGCAGGGCCGCGGCCGCGAGAGCGAGAAGTGGGCGCGTCATGAGGTCACCTTCTTTTCCGATGTTCGTCCACTCGGGTGACGCTGCCCGGCTGGTTTCGGTTCCCGAAAGCACGCGATGACGTGGCTCCACGCTGCTCGACGAGGCCACGGCTTGCGCCGGCCCGTGCGAGCGGCGGTCATCGCCCGGGAGGCGGGTGTCCCGCGCAAGTGGCGGACGCGAAGAGACCCGAAGCGGCCCTCAGCTCCAGCGGACTCCGAAGAGCCCTGCCGCGTTGCCGCTGACCGCACCAGCGAGCTCCTCGGCGGGCTCCCCGCGGAGACCGGCGAGGTGCTGGAGCGTCAAGACGACGTACGCCGGCTCATTGCGCCGGCCGCGGTGGGGCTGTGGCGCGAGGTACGGCGCGTCGGTCTCGACGAGCAGCCGGTCGATCGGGACCGCCCGCGCCGCGGCGGCGACGCCCAGGGCGCTGGGGTAGGTCGCCGTGCCCGAGAACGACAGCAGGAATCGCCTCGCGAGCCAGAGGGGCACCTCGTCGGCGCCCTCGCTGTAGCAATGGAGCTGGCCGGTGACGGGCGCGGCCTCGTCGATGACCTTTCGCGCGGCGTCTCCTGCGTCACGGACGTGCACGACGACGGGAAGGCCGAGCTCGGCCGCCAGGAAGAGCTGCGCCGCGAAGGCTTCGCGCTGCGTGGCCTGCGGCGCGCTGCGGCCCGAGAGGTCCATGCCGATCTCGCCGATCGCGACCACACGCGGGTCGCGCGCGAGCTCGCGCAGGCGCGCGATCGCGGCGTCATCGCAGCTCGGGGCGCGGTGCGGGTGGATGCCGACCGCCGCTCGGATGGAGGGATAGCGCCGTGCGAGATCGACGGCGCGCTCGCTCGATCCGACGTCCTCCCCGCACGTCAGGATCCGCACCACACCGGCCGACGAGGCGCGCGCCATCACCTCGTCGAGGTCGGCGGCGAACCGTTCGTCGGTGAGATGCGCGTGCGCGTCGATCATTCGCCGGTCCTCAATGACGTCCAAGGTCGAGTGAGCAGCGGTTCATCCGCGACGAGCGAGTCCACCAGCCTTGAGCTGTCACGGGCGAAGCCGCGTGATCGATCAGGAGCGGTTCATCCGCGACGAGCGAGTCCACCAGCCTTGAGCTGTCACGGGCGAAGCGGCGTGATCGATCAGGCTGGGGCAGGCTCCAGCCTCGGGAACAGTGGAGCGCCGATGCGCACCGGGTCGCCCGGGCGCAGTACCCCCCACCGGGCGACGGTCGACCACTCGGCGTGCTCGGGAGCCGGGCCACCGACCTGCTCCACGATCCGCGTGGAGATCGCCGGCATGTACGGCCAGAGCAGGTAGGCGACGATCCGCACCGCCTCGAGCCCCGTGTACAGCGCCGTCTGAAGCTCGGCTCGCTTCGCCGGATCCTTCGCGAGCCGCCACGGCTGCGTCGCCTGGTAGTGCCGGTTCACCTGGGCCACGATCTCGAAGATGACGTCCAGCGCGGCCGCGAAGTGCAGGTCCGCCGCGCTGCGGTCGTGCCCCTCCGGCGACAGCGCGAACTCGGCCGCGGTCCGCACGAAGCCGTCGGTCTCACCGGGATCCGCCGGCTCGGGCACGCCGGAGTCGCAGTAGAGCTCGCACATCTTCAGCGTCCGCTGCACGAGGTTGCCGAGACCGTTGGCGAGATCGGCATTGAAGCGATCGTCCAGACGCTCTGGGGATATCGGCGTGTCCTTTTCGAACGGCGCCTCGCGCAGGAGCAGATAGCGCGTGGCGTCGACGCCCCACTGCTCGGCCGACGCGATCGGGTCGATCATGTTGCCGCTCGACTTCGACAGACGCTGGCCACGGTACTCGAGGAAGCCGTGGACGAAGACGCGCTTCGGCACGTCGATCCCCGCGGCCATCAGCATCGCGGGCCAGTACAGGCAGTGAAAGCGGCTGATGTCCTTGCCGATGACGTGCACGTCGCAGGGCCACCAGTGCGCGAACTTTCTGTCATCCGTGCGGAATCCGGCCGCGGTCACGTAGTTGATCAGGGCGTCGAACCAGACGTAGACCGTGTGCTCGGGATGGTCGGGGAACGGGATGCCCCACCTGAGGTTGCGTCGCGAGACGCTCACGTCGCGGAGCCCGCGGTCGAGCCAGCCGAGCACTTCGTTGCGGCGGGCCTCGGGCAAGCAGAAGTCGGGATCCTTCGCGTACAGGTCGCGCAGTCGTGATTCATACCGTGTCAGCCTGAAGAAGAAGTTCTCCTCCTCGACGCGCTGGATCGCGTCGGCATTCTGGGGATGGAACTCGCAGCGGCCATCGATGAGATCCGACTCCTCGTAGAACGCCTCGCAGCGCGTGCAGTACAGCCCTTCGTACTTGCCGAGGTACACGTCGCCGTTCGCGATCCAGCGGCGGACGAACTCCTGCACGGCCGCGACGTGGTCCGCATCCGTCGTCCGCATGAACCGGTCGTAGGAGATGGACCATTCGTCGCACAGGTGCTTGAAGGCCGACGCATGGCGGTCCACGAAGGTCCGCGTGTCCTCGCCGGCCTCGGCGGCGGCCTTTTCGTTCTTGGTCGCGTTCTCGTCCGTGCCGGTCACGAAATAGACGTCGCGCCCGCGCTGCCGGTGGAAGCGTGCGAGGGCATCCGCCCCCGTGAACTCGTACGCGTGGTGCAGTCCCGGAAGCGAATTCACGTACGCGATGGCCGTCGTGACGTAGAACTTCTGGCCCGGCACCTCGGTAGTGTATTGAGGGGGCGCCGCCCCCTCATCCCACGGATCGGAGCAGCCGAGTGAATGGCGTCGCCTACCGCAGCCGCCTGACGTAGCGCGAGTGAAGCCCTCGGGTCTTTGGCTCAAAGCGTCAGCGGCGCGGCGCCCAAAGGCGCCATGAGATCGTGATCTCTCGCTTTGGCCGGTCCGCACGGGCGGTCGCGGTCCGCGCGGGTCTCATCGTCCTCACCTTCATCCTCATCGTGGTCCTCTCGCAGGTGGCGCTCGTGTCGGCGCGCACGCGGGTCGACCGCGCGCCCCTCTCCGAGATCGCCGCGAGGTCGTGGGAGGGAACGCAGGACTACTTCACGAGCCTGCTCGGAGGATCGCTCGGCGAGGCCAGCTCCACTTCGATCCTCGGCGGGCAGCCGCGCGCGATGGGCACGCTTCTGCTCGATGAGTACCCGAAGAGCATGGCGCTCGTGCTGATCGCGGTCAGCGCCGCGACGCTGGCGGGAGTGATCGTCGGCGTCGCGGCGGCGGGCTCCCCAGCGGCGCGGCCGCGCGGCGCGCTGATCGCGCTCACCTTCGCCGCGATCTCGACGCCGTCGTTCCTCCTCGCCGTGCTGCTCATCTATATGTCCGCGGAGATGACGTCGCGGTTCGGGATCCGGCTCTGGCCGAGCTTCGGATTCGGATGGGACGACCATCTGATCCTCCCGGCCATCGTCCTCGCAGCTCGCCCCTTCGCGCTAATCGCGAACCTCGCATTCGTCGCCACGGACGAGGTGATGGGCCTGGATTACATCCGCACCGCGAGGTCGAAGGGGCTCGCCGAACGGATCGTGCTGATCCGGCACGCGCTCGGCAACGCGGCGGCGCCCATCCTCGGCGCGGTGGCGAGCGGCATAACGATCGGCCTGAGCACGCTGCCGGTGGTCGAGGTCTTCTTCTCGTGGCCGGGGCTTGGCTTCGGGCTGCTGCAGGCCATCCGCCGTTCGGACGCGGCGACGACGGGCACGCTGCTGGGCGCCTTGGCGGTCACGGTCGCGCTCGCGCGCTTCGCCCTCGACGCGGCCGCCGCCCGCTTCAACAACGCGGCGACCGGCGCAACGTGAGCCGCACCGTGTCGTGGCAGCTCGTGGTCGGGCTGCTGGTGATCGGAGCGTGGGTGGCGCTCGGCCTCGCCGCTCCCCTGGTCAGCGGCGTCGATCCGCTTCGCGAGCATGGGTTCATCCAGGAAGGCACCCATTCGGTCCCGGCTCCCTTCGAGCCCGGGACATTCGGCTTCCCGCTCGGGTCCGACCGCAACGGCCGCGACATCTGGACCAACCTGATGTTCGGCGCGCGCGCGACTTTCGGCCTGGTCTTCGTGGTGCTGGCTGTGCGGTTCGTCGTCGGCGTCGCACTCGGAGGCCTCGCCGGCTGGTTCGCCTACCGCTGGCCTGACCGGATCCTGTCGACGCTCATCGACGCGTTCGCCGCATTCCCCACCCTGCTGTTCGCGGTGCTGTGGATCCTGGTCTTCGACATCAGGTCGGGTGTCGGCGCCTTCGCCGCCGCGCTGGCGATCACCGGCTGGTGGGGCCTGGGCCGGGCGACGCGCTCTTCGGTCGTGGCCCTTCGCGGTCAGCCGTTCCTCGAGGCCGCGCGTGCCGGAGGCCTATCGGAGTTCGCCGTATTCGCGCGGCACGCCGTGCCGAACCTGCTTCCTCTACTGGCGGTGGCGACCGCCCTCGAAGCGAGCGCGATCGCGCTCGTCCTCGGCGAGCTCGGTTTCCTCGGCTTCGTGGTCGGAGGCGGAACGTCGATCCTGCGCGACGACCAGAGCCAGGCCCGCGTGTTCTTCTTCGGCACTCCCGAGTGGGGCGCCATCCTCGCGCAGGGCCGCTTCGAGATCTACCGCGCTCCTTGGATCGCCGTCGTGCCGGCGCTCGCGTTCGCGAGCGCGGTGCTCGCGTTCAACCTCGCGGGCCACGGCCTGCGCCGCTTCTTCGAACGGTCGCCGATCTCGTTCGGCCGCATCCTGTCTTGGCGGACGGTCGCCGCCCTGGTGGCGGTGTTCGCGGTGGTGAGGCTGGCGTCGCCCTTCGTCGGTCCCGCGGCCGGCTACACGCGCGTGTCGCGCGAGTTCGCGAGTGACCGCGCGATGGACCACCTCGCGTACTTCGCCGACCCCGCGCGCGGCGGGCGCTACACGGGCTCGGCCGGCTACGACGATTCCGCGAGCTACATGGCCGCCCGCTTCGCCGAAGCCGGGCTCGAGCCCCTCGGCGACGACGGAACGTACTTCCAACGCTTCCGCCTCTCGACCGTGCGGCTGGTTGGCGTGCCGAGCCTGGAACAGCTCGGTCCCCGGAGCGTGCAATACGCGCTCCGCGAGGACTTCCGCGAGCAGGTCGGCGGACGGCGCGGTGGGGGCACCGCGGAGGGGACCGTGGTGTTCGTCGGCGGAGGCAACAGGACCGCCGAGTACAGCGATTATGAGGGCGTGCACGCGGCCGGGAACATCGTGATGATCGCCGGCCCGACCGAAGGCGACACCGTGGACACGGCGATGCGCGAAGGCGCCAAAGGCGTGCTCTTCGTGCAGCCGACGGATCGGCCCCTCGTCAAGCCCTCGTACATCGCGGCGTTCGAGAAGGACACGTTGCCCGTGTTGACCATCACCGAGCGGGTCGCCGACGAGCTGATCGCCGCCACCGGCAAGATCGTCGGCGACCTCCGCCGGACGCTGGAGGAGCGCGACCGCCGCGCGCGCGACCGCCCGAGCCTCCAGAAGGCCATCCCCGTCCCCCTGTCCTTCGACACCGGCACGCGCGTCCGCTTCTCGGTATCGCTCGGACCAGTGGAGAACGGGGTCGGGACGAACGTCGCCGGTGTGCTGCGCGGGAGCGACCCCGAGCGCGCGGCGAAGTTCGTCCTCGTCGGCGGCCACCTCGACGGCGTCGGCACCGACCCCGACGGTGCGGTCTTTCCAGCCGCGAATGACAACGCCTCGGGGCC
>JBBPYG010000099.1:0-6526 GCA_038200085.1 Candidatus Limnocylindria bacterium
CCCCGCGCCATCCACCAGTTCCACCCGTCGCTGGCACCTGGCGATGCCGTGAGCAACCACGTCTTCGCGCTGCGCGAGCTGTTCCGCACGTGGGGCTACCCGAGCGAGGCCTACGCGATCGAGGCGAAGTCAGCGGTGCAAAGTGAGGTCGTGCCGTACCGGCGACTGTTCCGGGAGGCGATCGCGGAAGACCTGCTGCTGCTGCACTTCTCGATCGGCAGCGACGCCTTCGACAAGCTCACCAGGCTCCCGGCGCGGCAGGCGCTCATCTACCACAACGTCACCCCGTCGGCGTTCTTCGAGGGCGTCAACCCGCATGCCGCGCTGCATACCCGCAAAGGCCGCGCGCAGCTGCACGCGCTGGCGAAGGCGGTCCCCTTTGCCATCGGCGTGTCGGAGTTCAATCGGCGCGAGCTCGAATCGGCCGGGTTCGCACGAACCGCGGCGGTGCCGATCCTCATCGACTGGTCGCGCTACGACGTCCGTGCGGATGAACGCGTGCTGGCGCGCTGGCGCGGGCCGCACACCAACATCCTCTTCGTCGGCCGCATTTCGCCGAACAAACGCCAGGACGAGCTGGTGCGGCTCCTCGCGTACACCCGCGCGTGCGTCGACGGCTCGGCGCGGCTCTTCCTCGTCGGCGCTCACCGCGACCAGCCGCAATACCACACGCGGGTCGCCGGGCTGGCGGCGGAGCTCGGCCTCGCGGACTCGGTGATCTTCACGGGCGAGGTGACCGACGCCGAGCTAGCCGCGTATTACGGCGTCGCGACCGTGTTCGTCTCGCTGTCCGAGCACGAGGGCTTCGCGATGCCGGTGCTCGAGGCATTCCGATTCGGCGTCCCGGTGATCGCGCTCGACGCCGCCGCGGTCAGCGAGACCGCGGGCGGTGCCGCGCTGCTGTTGCGCGACAAGGACGTGGCGCTCTTCGGCGAGATGATCGGTCTGCTGCGCGAGCGCCCGGCGCTGCGTGAGCGGCTGGTCGCCGCGGGCGAACGGCGCGTCCGCGACTTCTCCGCGGAGGCCGTCGCCGAACGGATGCGCCTCGCGCTCGAGCTCGACGCAGCGGTCGCGGCGTGACCGCCGGCGTCCGCACGATCCACCAGTTTCACCCGACGCTCGCGTACGGCGACGCGGTGAGCAACGACTGCTTCGAGCTGCAGCGCCTGTTCTGGGACTGGGGCGCGACGAGCGAGCTGTACGCGTGGGAGCGCAAGGCCGCCGTGCAGGCGTTCGCGCGGGATTACCGCGAGTACGGGCGGCCGCTGGTCGCCAAGCTCGAGCTCGGCGCGAGCCTCGAGCGCGGAGAGCTCGCGCCCGACCCGGAGCGATTGCTTCTCGTGCACTTGTCGATGGGCAACGAGTCCCTCGACGAGGTGCGCGGCTGGCCGGACCGGATGGTGGTGCGCTACCACAACATCTCCCCGCCGGAGTTCTTCGAGGCGCACAACGAGTACGCGCGGCACTATGCCGAGATGGGCCGCGAGCAGCTGCGCGCGTTCGCCGCCGTCGCGCCGCTCGCGATCGGCGACAGCGAGTACAACCGCCGCGAGCTGGAGCAGGCCGGCTTCGCCCACACCGCGGTCGTGCCGATCCTCATCGACTGGTCGTGGACCGAGACCCGCGCCGACAGCCACGCTGCTCGGCGCATGGCGAGTCGCGCCAACAAGATCCTGTTCGTGGGCCGCATCTCCCCGCAGAAGGCGATCCACGACCTCATCGCGGGCTTCGCCGCCTACCGCGACCGCGATCGCAGCGCGCAGCTCGTTCTCGTCGGCTCGCGGGACGACGCCGGAACGTACGGCACCTCTCTCGAGGAGCAGGCGCGGTCCCTCGGGGTCGACGACGCGGTCGTCTTCGCGGGCGCCGCGAGCGACGCCGAGCTCGTGGCCTATTACGCCGGAGCCTCGGTCTTCGCGACCATGTCTGACCACGAGGGCTTCTGCATCCCGGTCCTCGAGGCGATGCGCTTCGACGTTCCCGTCGTCGCGCACGCCGCCGGCGCCACCCCTGAGACCGTCGGCGACGCGGGCATCCTCATCGAGCGGAAGTCCCCGCAGGCCATCGCCGACGCGCTCGAGCGCACGCTCGCCGACCGCGCCGCCCGCAACGACCTGGTGGCACGCGGGCGCCGGCGCGTGGGGGACTTCTCGCGGGAGCGTGTGTCGACCGCGCTGCGGTCGGCGCTGGCCGCCGCGGGCATCGCCGCGCCCACGCTGCCCCGGCAACACATCGCCGTCATGTCGAGCGACGAGCGATGCGGGATCCACGATTACTCCGGCGCGCTCGCATCGGGGCTCGCTGCCAACGGCCATCGCGTGAGCTTCGTCGGGGTCGTGCCCTGGGACAGCGCCGACCTCGCGCGCAAGACCGCCGACCTGCCGCACGACGCGGATATCGTCCTCGTCGAGCACGAGTTCGGCATCTTCCGCAGCTCGGCGCTAGCGCGCGCCATGTGGCGCATGCGCCGCGCCGGAAAGCGCGTCCTGCTGTCGCTGCACGAGCTCGATCCCGATAAGTTCCACCACTATCTGAAGGTCCTCGCCTCGATCCACTACCGCCAGCACTCGAGCCCGCCGCGCGAGCTCGCTCGCATCGCTTGGCACTCCGGGGTGATCGCGCAGCGGCTCTTCCGCTACCGCGCGACGCTGTGGGCCCTCGGGCTCTTCCCTGAGCGGATCGTCGTGCATTCGGCGCGGGTGCTCGACAAGGTCGACCTGATCACGGGTGACCTGTCGCGCGTCACCGAGGTCCCGCTCGTGCTGATGCCGCTCGACGGCGCGCCGCCGCCCGACGAGGTCGATCCCGACGAGCTGCGGCGCGCTCTCCGCGCGAAGCTCGGCCTTCCGCAGGACCGCTTCATCTTCATCTCGCCCGGCTTCCTGTTCCGGCGCAAGCGGCTGATCGAGGTCATCGCCGCGGCCCCGCGCGATGCGCTCGTCGTCCTGTCCGGGACCGAGTCGGCGTGGGACGGCGACTACCTCGGCGACATCCGCCGGTTCGTGGCGGAGCAGGGTCTCGACAACGTCGTCATCAACACGGACTACGCGACGATGGCCGAGCACGTGATGGCCGCGGACGCGATGGTCCTCTTCTATCGCGACGTCTACCAGTCGGCCATCGCGACGCAGGCCATGTGGGCGGAGAAACCGACGATCTTCTCCGACCTTCCCTCCTTCGAGCTCTACCGCGGCGCGGGGCTGTTCGCGTCGGACGAGCGCGAGCTCGCCGAGCGGATGGTCGAGATCCAGCGGCCCGACGTGCGCGAACGTCTCGTGCGCCAGGCGCGCGTGATGAAGCGGCAGCTGTCACCGCAGCGCGCGGCGCTTCGCTACCTGGCCGGCCTCGGGGAGGTATGACCCCGCGGGAGCGCCTGCTTGTCGTCGTCCAGCGATACGGGACGGAGATCGTCGGCGGTGCCGAGACGCACGCGCGCCTCGTCGCCGAGCACCTCGCGCCACACCTCGAGGTCGAGGTCGCGACGACGACCGCGCTCGACTACTGGACCTGGCGGAACCACTACGAGCCGGGGGACACCCAGGTGCACGGCATCCCCGTCCATCGCTTCGCGAACGTCCGGAAGCGCGCGCGAGATTTCCAGACGTTCTCCCGGCACGTGCTCCAGGAAGCCCACACGCTGGACGAGGAGCACCGCTGGATACGCGACCAGGGCCCCGAGTGCCCCGCGATCCTCGAGTTCCTCCACCGTCGCGGGCGCGAGTACGACTACGTGCTCTTCTTCAATTACCTGTACTACCCGACGCTATATGGCCTGCCCCTTGTCCCGGAGCGCGCGCTGCTGATGCCCGCGGCCCACGACGAGCCCGCCATACGCCTCTCGAGCTACCGCGCCATCTTCCACCTGCCGCGCGCGTTCCCATACAACACGGAAGAGGAGCGCGACCTGGTGCACCGGCTCTTCGGGAACGAGCGTGTGCCTCACGACATCGTCGGAGTGGGGGTGGACGCGCCGGCGCAGACGCCGTCGGCGGAGCGCTTCCGCATCGCGCACGCCGTGGAGCGCCCGTTCCTCCTGTACTTCGGTCGCATCGTCGCATCCAAGGGCGTGGATGAACTCCTCGACTTCTTCACGCGCATGAAGGATTCACCCGGGTCTCCTGCGGTCGACCTCGTCCTTGCGGGACACGCGGAGATGCCCATTCCCAGGCGGGATGACATCCACGTCGTGGGCTACGTCGACGAGACGACGAAATGGGACATGCTCGGGGCGGCGACCGCGTTCGTCCTGCCGAGCCGCCTCGAGAGCCTCTCCATGGTCGTCCTCGAGTCCTGGTGGTCGCGCCGGCCGGTGCTCGTCCACGCGCGCTGCGAGCCCGTCGTCGGCCAGGTGCGGCGCGCGCGGGGCGGGCTCTGGTACGAGGGATACGGCGAGTTCGCGGAGTCGGTCGGGAGGCTCGTCGAGGACGCCGGGCTCCGCGACGCGCTCGGCGCCGGCGGCGAGGAATACGTGCGTCGCAGCTACGCGTGGCCCGTCGTGGAGAGCAAGTACCTCGATCTACTCGCGGAGATCCGCTTCTCGCCGTAGCGGCGCGGCGGCGCGGCGGCGAGGAGGCGTGGGGAAGTGGACTCGTAGTCCACGACCGCCTTACGGCGTGTCGAAGCGCTGCACCTCGGACACCGTCTGTCCCTGGTTCGTGCACGTGACGGCGTGCACGCCGACGCCCGACTGAGTCGGATCCTTTGCGTACGTCCAGGTGACCCTTCCGGTCGCATCGACCGTCTTCGTGCCGAGCGCCAAGATCACGCCGCGAAGCGGTAGCCGCGCTTGGGCCGAGCAGATCGCTCCGGGCGATGTGAGCACGTCCACGAAGCCGTAGCGGGAATCCGTGAGGATGAAGACGAACAAAGTGGACGGTGGATAACCGCCAGGAGGCGGGGGCGCCGGAGGAGGCGGAGGCGGCGCGGTGGGCGCGACGGTCGCCGGCGGCGGAGCGGTCGGTGCCGGTGCAGGCGGGGCCGGGGGTGGGACCGCCGCCGGGGCCGGTGTCGGCGCGCGCGTCGCGGCGGCCGCGGGCGCGGCGGCCGCGGGCGCGGCGGTCGCTGCGCGTTCGGTCGCGACCGGCGCGGCGGGTTCGGGCGTCGCCGCGGCCACCGCGGCGGGGTCGGAGGTCGGATCGGGGGGAGCCGCGGCCGGCGGCTCCGTCGGAGAGGGAATGGCCAGCGGCGTCGCCGTGCTCGGCGAAGGGATCGCCGCGGCGGTCTGACGGGCGCTCGACGAGGTCGCGGTGTTCTGCGGCCCGGGCTGCCCGCAGGCGGCGCCCAGCAGACACCCTGCCAAGGCCATTCCGAAAAGCTTTCTCATGCGCACGGTGAGTGGTACGCACGGTGATCCCGATCGGACGTGTCGGAGCGAACTTCCTGTTTGGAACACGGTTCAGCCCGGCTCCGCTCCCCGGGGTGGTGGCTTGCATGCCGCGATTTCGCGGTGCGGCAAAGCGAGCCGGGAGGTGAACCGGCTAAGCACTGGCGTTCGTAGTAGGCGCTTCGGGGGAGATCTCGCGCGTCAGCTATTCGATCCCCAATTCTGCCCCAAATTCTGAAGGAGCGAGATCCGGGAAAGGAGACGGACCGGCCTCGACACACGGGCAGCCAGGCGATCCCAAGTACCGAACCCAAAAAGACCAGCGAAGGAGAACCCATGCCTATCAGTTCACGCGCGAAAAAGGCGCGAGTCGCCGGCGTCCTCGCTTCGGCAACGCTCCTGGCAGCTGCGATCGTCCCGTCGTTCGGCGGTGCATCGAGCCACAGGGAAGCGCCGCTGATCAGCCAGGACCCGGCCGCGGACGCCACCGACTTCTACATGTTCCGCAGCCCGGACGCGCCGGACACCGTGACCTTTATAGCCAACTACGTCCCGTTCGAAGACCCCGCGGGCGGTCCGAACTTCTACCGTTTCGGCGATGACGTGAAGTACTCGATCATCATCGACGACAACGGCGACAACATCGACGACACCCGATTTGACTTCACCTTCCGCACCGTCGTCCAGAACGGCCAGACGTTCCTCTACAACACCGGTCCGATCGGCTCTTTGACCGACCCGAACTGGAACATCCGCCAGTACTACACGGTCACGAAGACCCTCTCGAACGGTCAGACGACCGTCCTCGGGACCGACCTTCCCTCCCCGCCGAACAACATCGGTCCGAAGTCCACGCCGAACTACGATGCCCTCGCAACTTCGGCCATCCGGACGTTGCCCGGCGGCGGCAAGGTCTTCGCCGGCCAGCGCGATGACCCGTTCTACGTCGACCTGGGGGCCGTCTTCGACCTTCTCACGATCCGTCCCGGCGCGCCCGGCAACAAGGGCGGCGGCCGCGACGAGCTCAGCGGGATCAACGTCCTCACGATCGCGCTCCAGGTGCCGATCGCGAGCGTCACGAACAACGGCATCGCGCCGGGGTTCATGAACTCGGAATTCGGCGTCATCGGCGCGCGCACGACCGCGTCGCGGCAGTCCACTCGCGTGCTCACGGCCGGCGCGACCAGCAGCAGCGGTAGCTAC
>JBBPYG010000100.1:0-7786 GCA_038200085.1 Candidatus Limnocylindria bacterium
GATCGCGTTCGGCAGGTCCCACCACGGGCTGTCCGCCGCGAGCGGCTCGGTGCTGAACACGTCCAGCGCCACGCCCCCGATGCGGCGGTCGCGGCATGCGGCGAGCAGGGCAACCTCGTCGACGATCGCGCCACGAGCGATGTTCACCAGCCACGCTGTCGGTCTCATCCGCGCGATCACGTCAGCGGACACCATGCCGCGCGTCTGCGGCGTGAGCGCCGCGGTTATGGCCAGGTAGTCGGCCTCGGCCGCGACATCGGCGAGAGCATCGCTCGCCACGACGCGCTCGGCTCCCGGTGATGAACGGCTCGGGTCGCGGCGGATCCCCGTGACGCGCATCCTTACGCCGGACGCGAGCCGGGCGAGCTCGCTGCCGATGCTTCCCATGCCGAGGATCACGAGCGAGGCGTCCCGCAGCTCGGCGTGCCCCGGATCCTTCACCCACTGGTGTCGCGCCTGCGATACGAGGTGGTGCGGGACGCGCTTGGCGACGGCGAACAGCATCGCCATTACGTGCTCCGCGATGGGGACGTCGTACGCACCGGTGTTGTTCGTCAGAACCACGTCTTCGCGCTCGAGCAGCTCGGGGATGAGCAGTCGCTCGACCCCGGCCGAGACGGTGTGCACCCAGCGGAGCCGCGGACACTCCCGCAGCAGCGCGCGCACGCGGTCCGCCGAAGGAGACCCCATCGCGACGTCCGCTTCGCGCGCCGCGGCGACGGACTCCTCGGCGCCGAGAGGGACGATCGTCGCCTCCGGCAGCGCGGAGCGGAGATCGTCGAAGATCGGGATCGCCGCGAACCCGCCATAGACGGCGATCGTGGTCACGAGAATCGCGCGGCTTCGAGCCGGCCCGTGGCGTCGCGCGTCATCGCGCGCTGCATCTCGCTCATGTCGGCAGGCAGCGAATCGGGGGCGACGAAGCGGACGTCGAGCGTTTCGATAGAAGGGGTCGGGTCGCCGCCGGTCACGCGGCCGCGGAAGCAGCAGGTGTAGATGTGGTACGGCGAGCGGCTGTTGAAGCGGCTGTTGTCGTAGACGCCGACGAGCGCGTCGAGCTCCGCCTCGAGCCCCGCTTCCTCCAGCAGCTCGCGCAGGGCATTCTCCGAGGGCGTCGATCCGACCTCGCAGAAGCCGCCCGGCAGCGCCCAGCGGCGGTTGTCCGCCCGCCGGATGAGGCATACCCGCCCGGAGGCGTCGAAGGCCGCGACGGCGCAGCCTATCTTCGGCGTGACGTACCCGGTGTCAGGCAGGAACGGTCGCTCCGGCGAGAACGCGGCGTCGCTCGTCACCTCCGCGATTCCGTCCGCGATGCCGGCCATGCGCTGGTAACGCTCGCGGTCATACGGATCGGTGCCGTACTCGAGGCCAGTGCGCGCCATGGCCGCCAGCTCGTGCGCCCAGAATCGCAGGCGCTGCGACGGTTCGGTCACGGAGGACACCGGCCGATACTAGTGTCGCGGCAGTCGCACGCGACGGTCGCATGCAGCAAGGGGGTAGCGCACGGTGGAGATCCTTGAATTCCGCAGCGACACGTTCACGCTTCCGACCGAGTCGATGCGCCGCGCGATGACCAGCGCGGACCTCGGCGACGACCAGTACGGAGAGGACCCGACGGTCCGACGGCTCGAGGCGCGTTCGGCGGAGGTCGTCGGCAAGGAGGCCGCCGTCTACGTGCCAAGCGGGATGATGGGCAATCTCTGCGGGATCCTTTCGCAGGCCGGCAGGGGCGAAGAAGTCATCTTCGGCGACATGGCGCACATCTACCAGAACGAGATGGGCGCGTTCGCGGTCCTCGGTGGCCTGCACGGGCGGACCGTGCCGAACCGCGACGGCCTTCCGGCGCTCGCGGACATCGAGGCGGCGATCCGCCCGGCCGCCGGCCCGTTCCCGCGGACTGCGCTGGTGTGTCTCGAAAACTCGCACAACAACTGCGGCGGCGCGGTGATCACCGCCGACCAAACCCGTGCGGTCGCGGAACTCGCTCATCGCCACGGCGCAGGCGTCCACCTCGACGGCGCGAGGATCTTCAATGCGGCTGTCGCGCTCGCAGTGGAGGCGCGCGACCTCGCGGCCCCCGTCGACACCGTGCAGTTCTGTTTCTCGAAGGGGCTCGCCGCGCCGGTGGGGTCGGTCCTCTGCGGCACCGGCGAGACCGTCGCGAAGGCGCGCAAGATCCGCAAGCTCCTCGGGGGCGCGATGCGCCAGTCGGGCGTCATCGCGGCGGCCGCGCTCGTCGCGCTCGAGGAGATGCGCGAGCGCCTGGTGGAGGACCACATGAACGCGCGCGCGCTGGCCGACGGACTGGCGGGCATCCCAGGGGTCGTGATCGAGCCGGACCGTGTGCAGACGAACATCGTGTCGTTCGCGATCGACCCCGACGCCATGGACGCGGGCGCCTTCCAGGCCGCGTGCTGGGACCGCGGGCTTCGCCTGTCCCGGTACCTCGGCAACTCGCCGCGGCTGCGCATGGTCACGCACCACGGGGTCACCTCCGCCGACGTCAGCGCCGCCCTCGAGATCATGTCGGCGGTCCTCGCCGCGACGCGCGTACCGGCGGCCGCCGCGGACTGAGATCGTCGGAGCCGACCCTGCGGCCGGTGACCCGCCTCGGTCCCCTTGCGCCGTGACGGGCGGTCATCCCTGCTGACGAACGGCCCGCCGCGGGGGGTACGAAGGTCATGGCCCGCCCGGTGCGGCGCGGTCCCGCCCACCGTTACGTCTTACGAGGATGCACACGAGGGGCGGGTCCGGTGGGTTCCGCGCGGACGAGAGCGGCCAGGTGGCCGTGCTCGTCGCGTTGCTGTTCACCGTCCTCGTCGGCTTCGCGGGCCTCGCCATCGATGCAGGCCGCTTCTACGCGGAGCGGCGCAGCCTGCAGAACGCCGTGGACGCCGCGGCGCTCGCCTGCGCCGGCGGCCAGGATCTTGGCTTCACAGCGGCGCAGAGCATCCAGCGCGGCAGAGACGTCTTCGCGCTCGACACGGTCACCAGCCCCATCGGCGTGACCGCGACGCTTCCGCTCACCGCGGTGTACCGGCCGAACGTGCCGGCGGACGGGCGCAATCTCGCCGAAGGGATCGTTATCTCCGGCGCGGGCTGTCGCGCCGCGACCGCCACGACCGTGCACACGTACTTCATACAGCTCTTCGGGATGTCGACCATCGGCGTGTTCGCGAACGCCTACGCGGCGCGCGACGGCGGCTTCCTCCCGGTCGTGGTGCAGCGGTGGGAAAATCCGCCCGGACCGGCCGGCGGCTACCACGACCACACGAAGGCGAGCGGGAACGACAGCGCCAACTGCGTCAAGGGCGCGACCGACAACTGTCCTGACGCGAGCGACGCGAGTCCCGGCCGCGTCTTCACGCTGTTCGGACAAGGGGCCAGCGCGCTGAACGACTCGAGCTTCCGCGGCAACATCGTGCTCGACATCCGCGAGTACGAGACCGACACGCACGTCGGCTACAACGGCGTCGCCGGGGACGACAATCCGGATACGAAGAAGGCGTTCGAGGCGGCGTGGATCACCGCGCAGAGCGGCTACCCGGGTCCTGAGCTCTGTGCGGCGCTCGTGAACCAGTTCCAGCCGTGCGCGCAGGTCGCCGTCACCAACGGGAACACGGCTGGCATCTACATCGACGAGTTCGAGAAGCGCTACAGCGTCGGCGACGTCGTCATGCTCCAGGTCTACGACGGGTTCGTGAAGACGGTGTCGAACTTCACGGTCCAGCCGCCGACCGTCCTCGACATCGGCAATGCCCAGACGAAATCTCCGGGCAACGTCGTCGTGGCTGGGAACGGCGGCTTTCGCCCGACCGCTGTCGCGCTCACTCTCGCGGCGGATCCCGGCGATCCCTTGAACCCCGTCACGCGCGGCACGATGACGCGAGGGACGTTCACGCCCGCCTCCGCCGCGACGACGTACACGTCGGCCTGGACGAACGTCGCGACGACCGCAGCCGCGACGGGCATCTACGCGGTGTACGTGCACGGCGCGGCGGCGGCCCCCTATCAATTGATCACGCACGACCAGATGGTCGTCCTCAATGTCGGTAACCAGGTCAAGGACTTCGACCCCGGCGCGTCAACGACCGCCAGGGCGGTGTCGCCGTCGGGACCGATCGCGAACTACACCGTGAACCTGAAGGCCAAGGCCGGCTGGTCGACGCCTGTAACGCTCACCTTCGACAGCTGCCCCGGCGGCCAGCCCGCGGCCGCCCCGTACAAGTGCTACTTCAACAACGACACGTCAGCGAAGACGTTCGTGATGACGCCCACGGGGAGCGGTGCGAGCGTCACCGCGAGCGTCGCGACCGCGAGCCTCGGCGGCAACCACTACCCGTTCGACGTTCGCGCAATGGGGCTTGACGTCGCCGCACCGGTCACCCGGATCATCCAGATGTCGCTCGACGTCGACACCGCGTCGGGGAGTCGGAACGACTACGTGGACGTTCTCGGGTATGGCCTCTTCCGGATCACGAAGGTCGACTCGAACGGCGTCGACGGTGTCGCGGTCTCCGGCATGGCGCTCGACCCGAACGACGACCGCCTCGCGCGGGGCCGCTCGGTCCGCCTCAAGCCATGGGAGATGCCGTAGCGGATGCTGACGCCGCACCGCGCTCCCTAGGAGAGGCCCAGCTCCGCACCGGCCAATCGCGGCGGGAGCGAGCCGACGGCGAGCAGCCGGTCGTGGAACTCGCGCATCCCCCACCCCGCGTCGCGCGCTTTCCCGCGCAGGTCGAGGATCGCCGCCCTCCCCAGCGCGTAGCTCGAAGCCTGAAGCGGATCGAGCGTGTAGCGGCGCACCTCGGCGACGGCCGCCGGCCGCTCGAGGCGCGGGCCGTCGATCATGAAGCGCACTGCCTGCTCGAAGTTCATCTCGCCAGTCGCGAGGGCCACGTCCACGACGACGCGCGCGGCCCGCCATAGCAGGTCCTTGAGGCGCAGGAGGCGCGTCTCGGGGCTGTCGAGGTAGCCGAGCTCCGTCATGAGCTCCTCCACGTACAGGCCCCAACCCTCGATAAAGAGGTTCGAGCGCGCGAGCTTCCGTGCGGGCGATGGGTGATCGGCCGCGATCGACAGCTGCACGTGGTGGCCGGGATATCCCTCGTGGCACGCGATCACCGGGATGCCCGCGCGTGGGTGGCCCTCCAGGCGCTGCTCGCGCACGCCCGGGGGCTCGCCGGCAGCCGGTAACGTGACCCAGAACCGGCCGCGCCGGGCCGTCTCGAATGGAGCGGGCGAGACGTACGCCGCGTACGGCAGCGTCGGCCGCGCGAATTCAGGCATCTCCTCGACGACCAGCTCCTCGCCGGCGGATAGGGTCGCGAGTCCCGCCGTGCGCACCGCCTCGCGTGAACGCTCCATCTCCGCGCGGTACGTCGCGACGAGATCATCCTCGGCGGGATGGTCGCGCCGCAGCACGTCGACCGCCGCGCGCCAGTCGTCATGGCCCTGCGCGCGGGCCGCGTCGGCGAGCTGCGCCTCGGTGTCGCGGTACAGTCGCTCGCCGAAGGCCCGGAGGGTCGGGGCGTCGTGGTCGACGAGGTCGCGCTCGCGCAAAAGGCGGTCGACCGTGTCGCGCCCCACCGCGAAGGTGCCGCGCGCGCGGCGCATGAGGTCGTCGCGCAGCCACGCCGAGTAACTGTCGAGGGCGTCGCCGGCACGCTTGCCGGCGCCGACGAGGAGGCGCTTCGCCGCGCTCCCCTCGGGTGCGAGCGACGGCAGCACGGCGCGGACGAACGACGCGCCGGCGGTAGCGCCCTCGCCCGCGACGACGACCCACACCGGCGGCACGAGGTCGGGATCGAGGTTGTCCATGCCCGCCGCGAGCGCCGCCGGGGCCTCTTCGAGGCGGGCGGCGATCGACGCCAGGCGATCGGCCAGCGGCGCGTGCTCACGGATGAGCGGGTAGTACGCGCCGCGGGTGACGGCATTCGAATACAGCGATGGCTGCCGGCGCCAGCGCGCGAAGCCTGCGAGGGCGCTCTCCCCCCGCAGGTCCGCGAGGAGCAGCGCCCGGTCCGCGCGCTCGGTCGGGGACAGCGTGCCTTCGTCATGCGCGGCGAAGCGCCCGAGCCACGCCTCGACGAAGGCACGGCGCTCGGCGAAACCGCCGGCAGTGAGATCGCCCAGGCGCTCGTCGTGATCGTGGACGCCCGCGATGGTCGCGGCGACCGGGTCGAGCGCGAAGCGGCCGTCGATATACGCGTCGACGAGGTCGGAGAAAGGGCGGTCCCGTACCATCGTGGCGGAGCCAGTCTGTCACGGGAAGGGAAGTGCGCTGTGGCTGCGGTCCGCGAGCGTTACCCCGATTGCACGAACTGCGAGGCGCCCTGCTGCAGGCATCAGTTCATGGAGGACGAGAGCGGCTGGTACCGCGTCGCCGACGCGCGGCCGATCTACCTCGAGGCGGGGACGGACATCAAAGTGGTCGGGTGGGCGCTCCAGCCTGACGGCCGGCAGCCGATGTTCGAGTGCCAGGCGTACGACGTCGAGGGCCACCGCTGCACGGTGTACGAGCGCCGCCCCGAGCACTGCCGGGCGTACGACTGCCGCGAGGACGACCCCGACGAATGGAGCGCCCGCGCGCACTGCGATCTCGAGCGCCATAGCGCGATGGAAGCGCGGCGCACGCGGCGGCGTCCCGTCGCCAGGTAGTCGCCCGCGCGGAACCAAGGGGCGACCCAGGTCGTCATCGTACGAGCTGGTCAGGCGGTGAAGCGAGCAGGTCGCGGCATTGCGCGCTCGCTGGTCGCGGGAGCGGATGACCGCGGGAGGGCGACCCGACGAGCGCCTCCATGACGGCGACCTCGAGCCTTCCCGCGATCACGTGATGACGGCGCGCCTCGCCGCGGCCAGCTCTCCAGGCGTGTTCAGGTTGGTGAACGAGCGCAGCTCCGGGTCGACCGCGCGCAGCTCGTCCTCCGTGACTTCGCGCACGCGGACCTCCGCGAAGAAGGAGATCACGCGCATCCGCCCCGATGCGAGTGCCGACTCCATCGCTGCGAGGCATGATCGCGCGTACACGGCGTGGAGCGTCTCGAACTCGCCGGCCACTCGCGGGACGACGGCCTCGTGTCCGGGCGCGAGCGCGAGGAGCAGCCGCCACGCAGCGACGGACTGGAAGGGCATGTCGCACGCAGCAACCAGGATGGGATCGCCCGCGGCGGCCGACACCGCGGTCGCGATGCCGCCGAGCGGGCCGCCGTCGGGATAGCGGTCGGGGACGACGCGCAGGCCGAGCGTTTCGTAGCGGGGGTCGTTCGCGACGATGAAGACCTCATCCGCGACGGCGGCGAGCGCCGCGACCGCGCGCCGCACGATCGGCACCCCGTCGCCTAGGTCGAGCCACGCCTTGTCGCTCCCCATGCGGCGGCTCCGGCCGCCGGCCATGACCGCGGCCGAGACGGTCAGGGGGAAACGATCCGGGACACGACGAAATCCGCGACGGCGGGCGCATCCTCGGGGGCGAAGCAACGCGCCACATCCGCCGGGACGAAGTCCGCGACGACCGCCAGGAGCATGGGGTCGCCGCCGCACACGAGCTCGGTCGACAGCGCCGCGCGCGCGACCTCGATCTTCGGCAGCGGCTCGCGCTTGAATCCCTCGACCACCAGAAGGTCGAGGTCGGACCTGACGTAATGCGCGACCACAGCGGCGAAGCCGACCTCGGAGCCGTGGTCGTCGATCACCGCGGTCCGGCCGCCGCCCGTGACGATCGTCTGGACGGTGCCGCTGCGCCGGACGCGATAGCTGTCCTTGCCTGGCTGATCAATCTCGAATC
>JBBPYG010000101.1:0-5053 GCA_038200085.1 Candidatus Limnocylindria bacterium
ATCGGTCGCGCCGCGAGGGAACCGGCGCACCTGGGACATGTGCTCCGCGGCGTGAAGATCCTCGACGATCGTTTCGCGAACCCGGCGTACGGGCTTCTTCTGGTCACCGGGCTCGCGATGGTCGTCGTGGGCAGACTCCCCCTCTCGACGACGTGGATCGCCGCCGCGCTCGCCCTCTATGCGCTGCTGCTGGTCCTCGGGTTCGCCGTGTATACGCCGACGCTGCGCGCCGAGATCGCTGCGCTGGAGCGCTCGGGCGCGGACAGCGAAGAGTTCCGGCGGCTCGCCTCCCGCGGACGGACGCTCGGCATCACGCTCGCCGTGGTCGTCGTGGTGATCGTGTTCCTCATGGTGACGAAGCCCACGCTGTAAGAGCGGCGGGAGCGCCGGCTCATCCCCTGGGCGCGCATCCGTGGGGATCGCGTCGCAGCCACGACGCCACCTCGGCCAGGAGCGCCTGCGCTCCCACGATGTTCGACTCCGAGCCGGAGTTGCGGTTGAGCCGATCGCCGTCGATGCCGTCGTGGACCGCGCCGGCGTCCCTGTCGTAAACGGGCACACCGGCGGCGTTGCGGCCGTCGAACCAGGCGCGCGCGAGCGCGGCGAGCTCGGCGTATCGCGCCGAGCCGGTCACCTCGTGCAGGCGGTCCATCCCGTAGACGACCGCGGCGACGCCGTACGGCTGCACGTGCGGAAGGGCGAACGCCGACCGCACGACCGGCTCGAGCAGCGCGTCGGCGCTCGCCACGGCGAAGTCGAGGAGGTCGACGCGGCCGAGGTGGCGGGAAGCCTCGGCGAGCACGCCCTCCTGGACGTGCCCCCACAGGTGCGGAAGCGGCTCCCCCGGATAGTTCACGAGGACGTCACCATCGCGGCAGCTCGCGATCTCATATGACCGGCGCTCGACGAGCGCGCGAGATCGTTCATCGCCACCATCCCACGCAAGGTCGAGCGCGGCGAGCACGTGGACGGCGGCGACGTCCGATGCGACGGCCGCGTCCTCGACGTGCGGAAGGGCGCGATCGATCGCATTCCGGGCGCGGTCGTCGTGGAAGGTCGCCCACGCCTTGGCCAAGCCGCGCACCGCGCGCGCGTGCCAGAAGCTGCCGCCTGGGAACGACGTCGGGCCGTCGAGGTTGCGCACGCCGCCCCAGTCCCGGACGAAGTTGAGGAAGCGGCCGTCAGGCTCCTGCATCCACAGCACGAAGTCGAGCAGCCCGAGCGCGCAGCGCCGCGCGCAGTCGGCGCCGCTGATCTTCCAGAGGTCGCAGTACAGGACGAGCGCGCGGGCCGCGTCGTCCACGCAGGCAACGCCTTCGAAGCCCCGGTCATCCGCCGGCACGAGACGGCCGTACGCGTCGGCATAGACGGCTGGAGCGAGCGCGCGCGGTCCCGCCGGCGGATACGGATGGAGCAGGCGCCCCAGGCGCGCTAGCACGCCTCGAGACTTTTGAGGATCTCGCGCACGTTGAAGTCGGCGGCGGCCATGACCGAATCAGCCGCGCCGTAGTACAGCCTGATGCGCTCGTTCTTGTCGTCGAGCGGCACGTGGCCGCACGAGAACACCGTCTCGTTGAACAATCCCATCCGCTCGAACGGCTCCTCGGGCGCGAGGATGGGCTGCGGCGAGCGGGCGATGACCTTCGTCGGGTCGTCGGCGTCGAGCAGGACGGCGCCCATCGCGTAGCAGGTGGTGCGGTCGACGCCGTGGTACAGCTCGAGCCAGCCCTCGGGCGTCCGGAACGGCACGGCCGACGCGCCCGTCCGCAGCTCGTCCCAGCGTCCCCACCGCGGGAGGACCAGCGGCCGGTGTCCGCCCCACTCCACGAGGTCGTCGGAGAAGGCGATCCAGATGCCGAAGATCCGCGCGAACGACTGGGGCATGGGGCGCGTGAGCGCCAAGTAGCGTCCCCCGATCCGCTCCGGGAAGATGACGACGTCCTTGTGGTCGGGGAGGAACATCACGCCCTCCCGCCGGAACGTGCGGAAGTCGTCGGTGACGGCGCGGCTCGTCGTGATGCCGAGCCTGGAGACGGAGACGTACGTGATCTGCCAGGACCCGTCGATGTACGTGGCGCGCGCGTCCTCGACTCCGTATTCCTCCATCTCGGTACGCGGCGCGATCGCCGGCACGTCGTCCACGGCGAAACGCACCCCGTCGCGGCTTCGCGCAAGCCGCAGGTGCGACATCTGGGCGAGGTAGTCCACGTATCCCTGGTTCACCGCGCGCAGCGGGCCGGTGGCGTTCTGGTAGCGGATCGCGCGCGGATCGGTGAGGTCGAGACCGGGGAGCCGCCGCGGGATGTACCCGACGAGCACGCGTGGCGGGTCGGCCTTCGCGTCGAGAAAGGCCATGCCGACCAGCTCCTCCTTGCGCAACCCGCGCGGTAGCGGCTTCAGCACCGGCTGCGGTCCCGTGAGGTCGAGGGTCATCGCATCGGGTGGCGGCTCGATGTCGCTGCGCGGCTGCTCGGCGACGCGCAGCAGCAGCACGATCTCGTCACCGAGCCGCGCGGCGGCAGCGTTGAAGACGGACACCACCTCCAGCGAAGGGAGGGAGGGAGAGACGTCGCGGCGGGTGATGATCGGATTCTCGGGAAGGCGCCGGGCCAGCGTCACGCCGTGCGTTGCATCCCGTGGTCCCTCTGGACGTCGCGCATCAGCTCGAAGTGCCGCCGCCCGACCGCGGGCCACGCCATCTCCTTGCCGTACGCGTATGCCTTCTGCTCGAGATCCCGCTTCTTCGCCGGGTCGTCGAGGATCGAGTTCACGGCGCTGGCGAGCTGTTCGGGGCTGCGCAGGTCGACGAGGATGCCGCGGCCGTCCGCGAGCGCCTCCTTCGCGTGCAGGTAGCGCGTCGAGACGATCGCCTTCCCCGCCCCGAGCGCGTACGCCAGAGTGCCGCTGGTGATCTGGTTGAGGTCGAGGTAGGGGGTGACGTACACGTCGCTGGCGAGCAGGTAGTCGACGATCTCGCGCTGCGTGAGGTACTGGTTCACGAAAGCGACGTGGCCGGCGAGCCCGAGCCGCTCGACCATCGCGATGAGGCCATTGCGATAGTCCTCGCCAGCCTCCTTCAGCAGCTCCGGATGCGTCTGGCCGACGATCAGGTACAGCGTGTTCGGATGCTTCGCCACGATCGCAGGCATCGCCTCGATCATGTGCTCGAGCCCCTTGCGGGGATCGACGAGCCCGAACGTGGTGACCAGCGCCTTGCCCACCATGCCGAGCTCGCGCTTCAGCCGGCGCCTGCCGCGAGGCTCGACGGCCGGCATCCCATGAGGGATGACCGTGGGAGGAGCCGTGACTCCGTAATCGGTGGCGAGGAGACGCGCCGCGGTCTCCGCCATCACGACGACGGCGCTGCTGCGCTGCGCGATGGATCGGACGGACTCGCGCATCCAGGGCTCGGGCGAGGGCGCGACGGTGTGGAGCGTCGTCACCACCGGGACGCGCAACTGCTCGAGAAAGCCGCGCAGGTGGTCCTCGTAGCCGCCCCGCTCGTCCCACACGCCGTACAGCCCGAACTCGTGCTGGACGTTCACGATCTCGACGCGCGAGTCGGTGATGGCGGCCGCGGCCGCCCGGTAGCTCGCCGCGTCGCGCTGGCGCATGCGCCAACGGACTTCGCTGGGGTAAGCACGCGCAGCGCTCGGCTCGTCGATCGCGGCGAACGACAGCCGCACGCTGGGATCGGCCGCCTTGACCGCGGCCGAGAGGTCCGCCGTGAACGTCGCGATCCCGCAGCGTCGCGGCACCTGCGTGGAGACGAAGGCGATGTGCACGTCAGTAACCTAAGGGCAGGCGCGCGCCCGCGGGCGCGGCCCTAGCTGCCCGGCGGCTGGCGGACGGCCTTGCGCTCCTGCTCGAGGACGCGCTCGCCCTCGCCCAGGTCCTCCGGAGCCACGACCGGACCCGGTCCCGGAGGCGCCAGGTTCGCCGCGGGCGCCCCCATCAGAGTTCCGGACATCGCATCGGCGCCAGCCCCGGGCGCGGCGCGCTCATCCACGGTCCTGCTCTTCTCGAGCGCCTCTTCGGCGGAATCCTCGGGCGAAGGCTTCTTGTCGTCGCGATCCATCTCGCACCCCCTATCGCTCGCTCGCAGGAGCAGCCAGTGTGCCGCGCCGCCGGCGGTGTGTCAGCCCACGGTGATGCCGGCGACCCCCAGAAGCGACGGGAGGACGATCCCGAAGAGGTATCCGGCGATCCCCGCGGCCGCGCCGATGGCGAGGATCTCGAGGCCCGAACGGAGCGGGCTCTTGCGGGTCCACCGCGCCTTGACCCAGCCGATGCCGAACATGAACAGGGCGGATACGGCGATCGAGGCCCAGATCGCGGTCTGCACGTGCAGGAAGAAGTACGGGATCAGCGGGACGACCGATCCGATGCCGAACGCGCCTCCCATGACGAGCGCGCCCTGGAGCGGCCCGGCAGCTTCGTCGAAGCCCAGGCTCAGCTCCTTTTCCACCATCGTCTTGAGCAGCACCTTCGGCTCGCGCGCGATCTCCGCAGCCACCCGCCGCGCGCTCGGCGCCGGAAGCCCGTCCTCCTCGAACATGTACGCGACCTCGGCCTGGGCCTCGTCGGGGCGCTCGGAGACCTCCTCGCGCTCTCCCTGGATCTGCGCCTCGAAGATCTCCCGCTGGCTCTTGGAGGAGGTGTACTCACCGGCCGCCATCGAGAAGACGCCAGCCAGCGCCGAGGCCACACCGGCGACGAGGACCGGGTAGGTCTGGGACGTGGCCGCCGCGACGGCGCTCAGAACCGCGATCGTGCTCGTCAGCCCGTCCTGCGCGCCGAAGATCGCTTCCCGTATCTCCCCCAGCACGGCGGCCTGCCGCCGCTCCTCGGAGATGTGCCCGCGCAGCCACTCGCGATCGAGGTGTCGCGTCTGGGGCGCCGGGTCCGCCACGGGCTAAGCGTATCCGCCGGGGCCGCGGCGCTCAGATGACGCGCCCGGCCGCGCCGTCGTCGCGGACCAGGGGCAGCCCGGCGCGCTGCCACGCCGCCACGCCCCCGTCGAGGTTCAGGGCGTCTCTGCCCAGACGGCGCA
>JBBPYG010000102.1:0-18578 GCA_038200085.1 Candidatus Limnocylindria bacterium
CCGAAGCGTCGGCGCGAGGCGCGGCCCTGGTCGCCCTCCATCGCATCGGCGCGCGGAGATCGCTCGACGCGCCCGTGCGGATCGCCCAGCGCCTGGTCCCGGACGCGGAGCGCGGCGAGCGGTATCGCGAGCACGCCAGCAGGCAGGACGCCATCGACGGCGCGCTTCGAGGCGCCCCGTTCAGCGAGGCCGGGCGGCGCGCGCCAGGGCGTCAACCGGGCACGTAGCGGAAGGAGCGCGGCGTCTTCTCGAGCCCGAACTCCGATAGCGCGCGCGGCGACCGGTAGCGGCGCGGCTTGCTGACGGGCAGCGCCCACCCCTTCGCGGTGTGACGCGCGGGGCGACCAAGCTCGCACTCGCCGACCACGCCGGCCGTGCCCGGCACGGCGAGGTACGCGCGCGCGGGCAGCCGCGTCGGCGGGTGTGTGCGGTACTCGAAGGCGCGCTCCCCCGCGAGGATGGCGTCGGCGTTCTCGGCCGCGATCGCGAGGACGATGGCATCGGCCATGGCGGTCTCCCCGAAGGTTCTCTCGGCCGTGAGATCGGCGCGGACTTGCGCGCCTCGCCGCAGCGCGCCCATTGCCACAGTGCGGGAACGCGCGGGTCGGTAGCGCGCGGGACCCGCGACCTCGCCGGAATCCGCCGGGCTACAGCTCGGCGATCCTCACGGTGCGTCCGAGCTCGGCCGAGCGGTACGACGCGATCGCGACCTCGAGCGCGCGCAGTCCGTCCTCGCCCGTGATCGGCACCGGTCGTCCCGCGCGCACCGCGCCGACGAAATCGCCGACCATCAGGCGCGTCAGGTCCTCGCCCCAGGGGACCGTGCGGACGCTGCCTTGCTCGTCGTCGAACTGGGTGAGCGTCTGGCGGAAGACGTCGACATCGACGGTCGCGCGGTCCGCGACGACGTGCAGCGTGACGCCGCCCCACGTCGGATACGTGCGCGGGCGGGACCAGCTGCAGTCGATGCTCGCGAAGACGCCGCGGGCGAACTCGAGCGTCGCGATCCCGCAATCCTCCACGTCGAAGCCGTGCATGAGCGAACCGATCTCCGCGTACACCGTGGTGACCTCGTCGTCCAGGAGCCACCGCAGCGCGTCGGCGAGGTGGACCATGTGATCCATCACTGCTCCACCGCCGGCCTCCTTCTTATCGGCGAACCACGTGCCGGGGTATTGGCCGGGATTGGTGCCGCGCGCCGCGCGCACCTCGCCGATCGATCCCGAGCGGATGGCTCGGTGAAGCGACTGCATGGGCGCGCTCGAGCGGACCGGGAACGCCGTGCCCAGCTGGACGCCGGCGGCGCGGCACGCCTCGACCATCGCGCGTCCGTCCTCGAGCGTCGTCGCGAGAGGCTTCTCCGTGAGCACGTGCAGCCCCGCCTTCGCGGCAGCCTCGACGTACGCGCGCCGCCGCGCGTTGGTCGAGGCGACGACGACGGCGTCGCTGCGTCCGAGCAGCTCCTCGAGATCGGCGCACCACGGGACGCCGCGCGTCTCTGCCGCGGACCGGCCCCGCTCGGGGTCCTCATCGTGGATCCCTGAGAGTCGGGCTTCGGGAAGCGACGCGATCGCCGCCGCCAGCCCCGGCGCGTGCACGTGCGCCCATGAGGCGATGCCGACTCGCAGCGCGGACGTCACGTGGGTGCCGACCACGCCACCGGCTCGCCGGTGCGCGCCGACTCGTCCAAGGCGAAGGCGAGCGAGAGCGTCGCGAGGCCGTCGCGCCCGCCGACGAGGGGGGCGTCCCCGCGGCCCAGCCGCGCGATCACGTCGCGCATCTGCGTCCCGTACGGGCTTTCGTGCGCGGCAGTCGCGGGCATCACTGCGGGGCCCGCGCCTGCGTCGGGCGACTGCACCACCAGCGGCGTGCTCGCGCGGCTGTCGTGGACGAGCATTCCCGCGCTGCCGCATACCTCGAATCCGGTGCGGAACCCCGCGTGCTCGGCCCAGCTCGATTCCACGTGGGCGATGAGCCCTTCGGCGAAGCGGAGTGTCGCGAGCGCGTAGTCGAGCCCGCCGAAGGCGACCCGCCTCGCGTGCACGCGCGTCGGCTCGCCGAACCACCATCGCAGCGTGTCGAGGTCGTGCACCATCAGGTCGAGCAGCACGCCGCCGCTCTTCGCGTCGTCGCCGTACCACGGCCGCACCGCCGCGACGGAGAAGGAGCCACGGGTCAGCGTGGCGACCGCGGGCCTGCCGATCGCGCCGCTCTGGATCAGGTCGTGCGCCTTGCGGTACTCGGGGAAGAACCGCACCACGTGGCCGACCGCGAGCGCGACGCCCGCGGACTCGCACGCGTCGACGATCGCGCGGGCCTGTTCCATCGTCCGCGCCAGCGGCTTCTCGCAGAAGACGTGTTTGCCCGCGCGTGCGGCGGCGACCGCGTGCTCGGCGTGGAGGTACGTCGGCGACGCGACGACGACCAGGTCGATGTCGGGAGCGACCGCGAGCTCCGTCGCGGTGTCGACGATGCGCGCATCGCACTCGGCGGCGAGGGGAGCGGCCTCGGCGCGCGTCGCGGCCGCGACGGCGACCACGTCCACGCCGTCGACGTCGCGGCACGCGCGGGCGTGGGTCGTTCCCGCGAATCCCGCGCCGATGACGCCCACCCGCATGGTCACCGTGCTCCTCCCAGCCGCGCCGTGCCTCCGCCCTGGCCCCAGAGGCTAACCGCTCAGCCCGGTCAGCTCCTGGACGATCGGCCCCAGCGCCTCGACGTCGGGCCCCCGCAGGCAGAAGTACGTGATGCCGAGCTGTTCCCTGACCTCGAGGATGTGCGCGCGGACCTCCGCGAGCGTGCCGATCCCGCGGTACATCGACGCCTCGAGCGTCGCCGAGTCCGCCTTGTGTCGTTCGGCGAGACCCTGGATGGCGGCGCTCCGGTCGTCGGTGAGCGTCACGTCGACGAACATCGAGAGCTCGAGCGACGCGGCGCGTTCCCCGGCCGCGGCGTCGACGATGGCGATCTGCTCGCGCGCTCGCGCGACCGAGACGTCTGCGGGGCCGAGCGGCCGCGCGCCGGCGCCGGCGGCGACGATCGCGACGATGTCGGCGTGCTCGCCGCACACGCGCAAGATCTCCGGGCCGCCCCCCGCGACGAGGATCGGCGGATGCGGCTTCTGGACGCACGCCGGCCGGCACTCAGCGCGGTCGGCGCGGTAGAAGTCGCCCGAGAACGACACGCTTTCCTCCGTGAACAGCCGCTTCATGAGGACGATCGCCTCGGCCATGCGGCGCACTCGGACGCGACCGCGGTCGAAGGGGATGCCGAGCCCCTGGTAGTCGCGGTCGAGCCAGCCGGCGCCGATGCCGAATTCGAACCTGCCATCCGACATCACATCCAGCGCCGCCACCTCGCGCGCGAGGAGCACGGGGTTGCGGAAATCGTTGTCGAGGACGAGCGTGGCGAGCCTGATCGCGCTCGTCGCCGCGGCCGCCGCCGCGAGCGCGGGCATCGGCGCCCACGCGCCCCCCACCACGTGGTCGGGCATCGCGACGGTCCCGTAGCCGAGCTGCTCGTACCTGCGCACTTTCGCGATCCACTCGGCCGCCGTGGCCGCGCCGCCGGTCTGCGTCGCGAATCGGACCGGCCGCGCGAGGCGCCCGGCGAGGATCCCGCTCGGAGCGGACGTGACGTTCATACCGGCGGCGACCCGCCCGGGATGGCCGGCGGGACGGCGACGTAGCTCAGCAGCAGCCCGACGACGCCGCAGCTGACCACCGCGCCCGAGACGAACGTGAAGGTCCAGGCCAGCCTCCGGTCACGAGCCAGACAGTAGTGAAGTACGTGAAGAACGCGGCGGGCGCGAGCGCCGCGAAGGCGCGGAGCGCGGTGGGCCGTTCGGGGGACGGGCGGAGGACGGGGGCGGCCGTTGATGCCCTGCTGGGCCCCGAGGTCGGCAGCGGCGCCCATCGGCGCCGCTGCCTCCGTACCGCCGCCCGTTTAGATCGAGCTGATGGTGCCTCGGATGAGCAGCGTCATCGCGAAGCTGTCGCCGTCGGGGTTCTTGTAGATCGGGTCGCTGTCCGGCGGCCAGTTCGTCACGCGCTTCTTGTCGTTCACGGGGTTGTTCCCGAACCGCTGCCACAGCGGGATGATCGGCAGCAGCTCGTTGAACGCGAGCGCGAACTTCGTCACCGCCGGCTTCTGCTTCTCGATGTCCGTCCCCTCGGACGTCTGGTTGATGAGCTCGTCAAAGTCGACCGTGCTGCCGTCGGCGAGCTTCTGCTTCAGCGGGTAGTGCATGCCGCCGCCGGCCGGGATCGTGTTGTGCGTGCGCACGTCCTGGATGAACGAGCCCTGCGGGTGCTGGTCGCTGGACGATCCCCAGGCACGGACGAACATCGCGTACTTGCCCTCGTTGACGCCGACGCCCTGCTCCGACGACACGATGCCTCTTCCGGTGATCTTCATCCCGAACTTGGTCAGCGACTCGGCGGCGTGCTGCGCCGCGCTCGACCAGTCGGCGAAGTCGCTCGGGAACACGAGCTCGTACTCGATCTTCTGGCCGCCCTTGGCCCAGATACCGTCGGATCCCTTGGCATAGCCCGCGTCCTTCATGAACTGCTCGGCCTTGGCGAGGCTGAACTCGTACGGCTTGAACTTTCCCTGGTCGGCGCTCGAGATCCACTTCGGGACCAGGTCGTCGCTGAAACCGGCCATGAACTTCTGGACCTTGGCCGAGTCGCCGTAGGTGACCTGACCGCTCTCTTCGCGATTGATCGCGTGAGCGACCGCGTAGCGCAGGCGCACGTCCTGGAACTGCGGCGCCTTGTCCCAGTGGAAGTAGATCGCAGGACCGGTATACAGCGGCGGCCTCACGATGCGGATGCCCTGTCCCTGGAAGGCCTTGTCCGTCGCGAGGGGGAAGCCGTGCGTCGCGTAGTCGACGTCGCCCGCGAGGACCAGAGGGGTGACCTGCGCCGTCTCGCCCTTGAAGACGATGACCTTGTCGAAGTTGACCTTGTCTGAGGCGTAGCCTCCGTCGTTCTTCACGAACGTGAGCTGTGCCTCGGTCACGCTGGCCGGGTCGATCTTGTACGGACCGACAGAGGTCGGCGTCGACGGGCGGAGCTCGGCTAGCTTCGTGCGGAGATCCTTCCACTCCTGGTCGGTGGGCTTCTTGCCGTTCTTCACCAGGTCGTCGGTCTTCGTCGAGATGTCGCCAAAGGCGGAGTCCGGGCGGATGATCTCGCGGAGCAGATAGCGCTCCATCAGGGTCGACGGCCGGGTGACGTGGAAGCTGATCGTCTGGTCGTCCTTGATCTCCATCTTGTCGATGTACTGCCACACGGTGAAGTTCTCGAGGCGCCCGACGTTGAACGTCGTGTAGACGTCCTTCGCCGTGAAGGCCTTGCCGTCGCTCCATTTGATGCCCGTGCGCAGCTTGATCTCGTAGGTGTCCGTTCCCTTGAGGCCCGAGGACTCTGCGAGCCAGTACTCGTACTTGTCGTCGGCCCATTTGTACATGCCGAGCGTCGTGAGCCAGAGGTGTCGGTAGATGCCCGTGGTAAGGATGCCGCGGGCGGCGTAGGCGTTCCAGTGGCCCGTCGGCGGAGCGTCGTACGGCCACGCGCCGTGGAACTCGCCGCCCTTCTTCACCGCGCCACCCCCGCCGCCCGAGGCGCCGGGCTGCGTCGTCCCGGGGGCGCACGCCGCCGCGATGAGGCCGATGGTCGCGAGCGTGGAGTCGCGGAGGAAGCGTCTTCTATCTGCGAGATAACGGATCGAACCCATGGTGTGGTCAGGCCCTCCCGGCGGCATCTGGGCCGCGTTCATTTGGCTGCTCTGCGGACTGTCTCACGTTGTAACCCGTCCCCGCTGGTTTGTCATCTGCCCGCGGAAGCGGCGGCGTGGACCATCGCACGATCCCCGCGATCGCCACGAGGAAGAGCCCACCGACGCAGGCTGAGAGAACGGTGACGACGAATTCCGCCGAACCGCGCGGCTGGAAGGGCAACATCAGCAGAGAGAGGGCGACGATGAGCGCCCCGATGCTGAAGCCGCCCTTCAGGAGCTGCGGGTCCATCTCCTAGGCGCCGGTCGAGGCGGAGAGCAGCTCGGCCGCCGGGGCGCGCTCGCGCAGCGCGACGTGGCACGCGACCTCGCGCTCGTCCTTGAGCGGGAGCAACGCCGGCACCTGGACGTCGCAGAGCCCCGGTTCCGCCAGCGGGCACCGCGGGTGGAACGTGCAGCCGCTCGGCAGGCGGAGCAGGCTCGGGATCTCGGCGCTGCGCAGGGCCACCCTCTCCTTGCCTCGGGTGATCGTCGGATCCGCCTCGGGGATCGCCGCTACGAGCGCGGCCGAATAGGGGTGCGCCGCGTCCCCCACGACCGCTTCGCTTCGGCCGAGCTCGACGACGCGGCCGAGGTACATGACGCCGATGCGGCCCTTCTGCGCGAAGTAGCGGGCCACCGCCAGGTCGTGGGTGATGAGCACGATCGTGACGCCCAGGTCGTCGCGCAGCTTCAGCAGAAGGTTCAGGAGGCTGATCCGGATCGAAACGTCGACCATCGAGACGGCTTCGTCCGCGACGATGACGCGGGGGTCGACGGTCAGCGCGCGGGCGATCGACACCCGCTGACGTTGGCCACCGGACAACTGATGGGGGTACTTCACCAGGAAGTCGCCCGGTGGGGTGAGGCCGACGCGCTGCAGGAGCTCCGTGACCGCCGCTACGGCGGCCTGGTGCCCGCGCACCTTCTTGTGGCGGTACAGCGGCGCGGACAGCGTCTGGTAGACAGTGCGCAGGGGATTGAGCGACGCGTACGGGTCCTGGTGGACCAGTTGCACCGCGCGCCGGAAAGAAGCCAGCTCCTTGCCCTTGATCTTCCAGACATCGTTGCCCTCGAAGATCAGTCGTCCGTTCGAAGGCCGCAGCAGACCCGCGAGCATGCGCCCGGCGGTCGTCTTGCCGCAGCCGCTCTCGCCGACGATGCACATGGCCTCGCCCTTCCCGAACGCGAGCGAGACATTGTCGACCGCGGTGATCGTCCCGGCGGCGGTCTTGTACGTGCGGCTCACCTCGTCGAGCTCGATGAGCGGCTCGCCCCGGAGCGTGACGTCCTGGACGGTCACGATGCCGCGGCGGCCTTCACGGCGATCGGTACCTCCTTGGATCCGACCGTGGCCGCGACCTCCTTCCACCGGATGCAGCGCGCGTCGTGGTCCGGAAGGTCGACCGCGAGCAGGGCGGGCTCGGCCTCCTTGCACTCCGGGATGCGGAACGGGCAGCGCGGCTCGTACGTGCATCCCGGCGGCAGGTGGACGAGGTCAGGCGGCGAGCCTCCGATCGACGAGACGCTGCCGAGCTCGCCGGAGACCCGAGGGACGGCCTGGAGCAGGCCCACCGAATACGGGTGGCGCGGCCGGTAGAAAAGATCCTGCACGCTCGCGCGCTCGACGACCGTGCCCGAGTACATGGTGATGACGCGGTCCGCAAGCTCCGCCGCGATGGACAGGTCGTGTGAGATGAACACGAGCGAGAAGCCGAGGCGCCTCTTCAGGTCGCCGAGGAGGTCGATGATCTGCCGCTGCGTGAGGATATCGAGGGCGGTCGTCGGCTCGTCGAGCACCACGACTTGCGGCTCGAGCATCAGGCTCATCGCGATGAGGATGCGCTGGCGCATGCCGCCTGACAGCTCGTGCGGATAGGCGCGCAGCACCCGGTCTGGCTCGAGGTGCACCAGGCGCAGCAGCTCGTCCGCGCGCTGCCGGATCTTCTTCGAGTCCCCGTAGCCGTGCGCCTGTCCGGTGTCGTGGAACTGCTCCCAGATCGTGATGACCGGGTTGAAGGCGTTGAGCGCGGCCTGGAAGACCATCGCGAGCTCGCTCCAGCGATACTGCCGCAGCTCCTCGGTGCCGAGGCTCCGCACGTCGACGATCTCGTCATCCGCGGTCCGGTACAGGATCTCGCCCTTCGTGATCCGCGCCGCGCGAGGCGACAGGCGGACGAGGCTCACGGCCATGGTCGTCTTGCCCGAGCCGCTCTCGCCGATCACCGCGAGCGTCTCGCCTTTGTGGAGGTCGAACGAGACGTCGCGGACCGAATGGACGGGCCCGCGGCGGGTCATGTAATCGATAGCGAGGTGGCGGACGGACAGCACGACACCTGGATCCATGCTCAGCTCGGGGCGCGTCTTGGGTGAGATGCGCCTACCCCCCGCTGCGCAGCCGCGGGTTGAAGATGTCCTCGAGCGCTGACGCGAGCCACACCAGCGACAGCTGGAACAACATGATCGCGAGGATCGGGCTGAGGATGTACCAGATGCTGTCCTTGAAGTAGATCGCGCCCTTCACGTTCGCGAGGTTCAGCATGAGTCCCCAGTTGATCCCCGACAGCGGTACGAGGCCGAGCAGCATCAGCCCCGCCACGGCGTAGATCGAGCTCGTCATCGCGAAGATGAAGTGGATGACGATGTAGCTCCGCATGCTCGGCAGGATCTCCCTGAAGATGATGTGGAAGAGGCCGAGGTCGAGCGAGCGCGCCGCCTCCACGTAGTCCCGCTCGCGCAGCGAGAGCACCTGCGCGCGGATCTGCCGGAGGAGGCTCGCCCAGCCGAGGACCGCGATGATGAACGCGATGTAGAACAGGTTCGACAGGTTCAGGACCGCGGCGGCGACGATCAGGATGGGCAGATGCGGGATCGTGAGCCAGATGTCGGTGATCCCGAGGATGAGCGTGTCGAGCCGGCCGCCGACGGTGGCCGCGAGCGAGCCGAACGTGACGGCGATAACGGTCGAGAAGAAGGCGGCGAGGAAGCCGACGAGCAGGATGTCGCGCCCGCCGTTGATGATCTGGTTCCAAACGTCGCGCCCGCTCGAATCGGTGCCGAGCGGATGCGCGAGCGACGGCGGCTGGTAGATCGCGGTCACGTCCACCTTGTCCTGGTAAGGCACGAAGGCCGGCACAACGAACGCGAGCAGCAGGAAGAAGATGACCCCCGCGAGCCCGATCAGGCCGATGGGTCGCCCGGAGAGGAGCCGCAGGAAGTCCAAGGTCTTGGCGAGCGGACCACCCGACCGGTCCGCCGGGAGCGTCGCTGCCGCGGCGGTCATCCTGCCGCCCCGCCCGCGCGGCCGATCCGTGGGTCCAGCCTGCTATATAGAAGGTCCGCCAAGATGTTGGCCAGGACGACCGAGACCGTGATGATGAGCACGATCCCCTGCATCACGGGATAGTCGCGCTGCTGGATGGCCTGGTACAGCTTCAGACCGAGGCCCGGGTACACGAGGATCAACTCCACGAACAGGGCCCCACCCACGACGTAGCCGGCCGAGATGGCGAACTGGGTCACCAGCGGAAGGATCGCGTTCCGCCCGATGTACGCGCTGGTGATGCGCCGGTCCGCGAGGCCGCGCGCGCGAGCCACGGTCACGTAATCCTCCTCGAGCGTCGCGAGCGTTGCGCTCTTCATGCTGAGGATCCAGTGGCCGATGAGCGTCAGGAAATACACCGTGATCGGCAGGGCTCCGTGAAAGAGCACGTCGCCGATGTAGGCCGGCGTGAAGCCGGGAGCGATGCCAGGGGTCGACGCGCCGCGCATCTCGGTGATCGGGAGGATGCGCAGCTGCGTTCCGAGGAACACGACGAAGAGGAGGGCGACGAGGTAGTTCGGCACCGAGCTGACCACCGAACCGATCGACGAGACCGCCGTGTCGAATATGGAATTGCGCCAGTACGCGGCGAGCAGGCCGAGCACGACGCCGACGACGAAGCTGAGGAGCAGCCCGCTTCCGACGGCGAACAAGGTCCAGGGGAGGAAGGCGAGCAGCACGCTCGTCACCGGCGTGCCCTGCGAGAGGAGCGAATTCCCGAGGTCCCCGCGGACCAGGCGGGTCAGGAAGTCGAAGTACTGCTGATGGAGCGGCGCCTTGAGGTCCAGGTTGAAGAGGCCCGAGGCCTGGTCGGCGGCCTGCGCGTACGTGATGCCCGTCTCCGCGATGACCTGGTTGATGTAGAGATCGACGGGGTTGCCAGGGAGGAGGCGGATCAGGAAGAACGTCATGGTGCTCACCACGAAGATCGTGAGCAGCCCCCGGGCGAGCGCGCGGACGATGGGCGTCGCCCATATCCCGCCGAACAGATTCCGTGCCGCCCCGTACGTCCGGCGGCCGCCGACATCGAAACCGGCCTGCGATTGGACCGGAGTCGTTGCTGCCACGGCGCCATTGTGGCGCGGGCCCGCCGCCGCACAAGTCCTCTCGGCCTGGCGAGCGTTCTCTCGGCCGAACTTGCGTCGCCGGCCAGCGGTCGGGGGTGGCGGAGATGGGAGGCGTCCCGAATGTCCCCAGGATGGGAGTCCTCGCAAGCCTATCGGCTGAACGGTGTGCGTTGCGGTCGTGACCTATCGCGCATGGCGAGGGTCAAAGGCGTCGCGGAGCCCGTCGCCGATGAAATTCACGCTCACCACCGCGAGGAAGATCGCGAGGCCAGGGAAGATCGCCGTCCACGGCGCCTGGCCCATCTCGCTCGTCGCGTCCTTCAGCATGTTCCCCCAGGTCGGGGTCGGTGGCTGCACGCCGAGGCCGAGGAAGGAAAGCGTGCTCTCGCTGATGATCGCCGAGGCCACGCCGAGCGTCGCAGCGACGACGATCGGGCCCAGCGAGTTCGGAAGCATGTGCCTCACGATGATGTCGCGGTCGCGTGCGCCGATCGCGCGTGCCGCCTCGACGAAGTCCCGGTGCTTCAGCGACAGGAAGGTCGCGCGGACCAGGCGCGAGGTCGTCATCCAGGAGAGCGCGCCGAGCACGATCACTATGAGACCCACGGTCATGCCCTTGAACAGCACGCCGAACAGGATGAGAAGAAAGAGCCGCGGGAAGGCGTACATCATGTCGACGAAACGCATCAGTAGGCCGTCGACCCAGCGGCCGTGGAAACCCGCGAGGCCCCCGACGAGCGTGCCGAGCGAGATGGCGACCGCCGCCGTCAGCAGGCCGATCGTCAGCGAAACGCGGCCGCCGTAGAGGATCCGCGTGCCCACGTCCCGGCCGAGGCTGTCGGTCCCCATCGGGTGCATCGGCGACGGCGGGTCGTAGATCGCGAGAAGATCCGTCCGCTCGGCGTCATAAGGCGACACGAGCGGAGCGAGAAGCGCCACCGCGGCGAGCGCCGCGAGCACCAGCACGCCCGCCACGGCGAGGTGATGCGCCTCGAAGCGCTCGAGGGCCATCCGCCACTGTCCGCGCTCCTGCGGCGGCGCGGCGTCAGGAGTAGCGAATACGGGGGTCGAGATATCCGTAGAACACGTCCGCCGCGAGGTTCGCGAGGACGATGAGCGCCGAGGAGACGGCGAGTATCCCCATGAGCACGGGATAGTCCGACCGCGTCGCCGAGTCCCAGAAGAGGCGGCCCATGCCTGGCCACCCGAAGATCTGCTCGGTGACGAGCGCGCCGACGAAGAGTTCGGGTATGTCCAGCGCCACGACGGTCACGTACGGCAGAGCGGCGTTCTTCAGCGCGTGTCGCGCGACGACCACGCGGTCGGCCAGCCCCTTCGCGTGGGCCGTTCTCAGGTACTCCTGACCGAGGGTCTCGAGCATGCTCGACCGCAGGTACCGAACGTGCGAACCGAGCTGCACGAGCGCGATCGTGGTGACGGGGAGAACGAGGTGGCGCACGCGGTCAGCGAGATCGAAGGGCGTGCCAGGGGTCGCGATCCCGCCGAGGGGGAAGAGCCGCAGTTGCAATCCGAACACGATGATCAGCAGGAGCCCGAGCCAGAACGTGGGGGTCGACAGGAACGCGAACGTCGTACCCGTCACCACGTGGTCGAAGACCGAGTACTGGCGCGTAGCGGTGAGCACGCCGATCGGCAGTGAGAGGACCACCGTGACGACGAAGACGCTGCCCATCAGATACAGCGTGTTCGGCAGGCGCTCGCCGATGAGGGCGAGGACCGGCTGGTGGCTGACGAGGGAGTATCCCCAGTCGCCGGTCACGAACCTGCCGAGCCAGGACAGGTACTGCAGGTGGAGCGGCTGGTCGAGGCCGAACGCCTGCTCGAGCCGCGCGAGGTCGGCGTCGGTCACGTATGGGTTCCCTTCGTACGCAGAGAGGGGCCCCCCGGGGACCGCCCGGAGGATCGCGAAGGACACGACGCTGATGCCGAGCAGAAGCGGTATCGCCTGGATCAGCCGGCGGGCCACATAGCGCCCCATCGTCTACTTTTTCAGGTACCAGTCCTCGATATTCGAGGTGACCTCCTGCCAGGGGTTGTTCTTCCAGCCGAACAGGTCGGCCAGATGAGCGTCGATGTCGGCCCGCTCGTACATCCAGATGATCGCGACCGCATCGTTCAGGCGCGCCAGCGCCCGAGCGTAGGCATCCTTCCGCTTCTGCTGGTCGAGGGTCGCGCCGGCCTCGTCGATGGCCTTGTCCGCCTCGGCGTCCTTGAATCGCGTGTAGTTCTGCCCGACGCCTCCATTCGCCACCGAGGGGACGTTCTTCGAGTGGTAGCGCTGGCTCACGACGGTATGCGGATCGATGCCGGGGCTCGACGCGTACATGACCAGGTCGAAGCTGCCACGTTTCCGTGGGTCGCCCGACGCCCACGAGCCCGACAGGAGCACGCTCGAGGGCTGGTTCTGGATCCGCAGGTCGATGCCGACAGCCTTGTAGGCGTCGATGAGCACCTGCTCGATCCGCTCGCGGGCCTGGTTGCCGGTCGTCGTGGTGATCGTGAGCGCGGCGCGCACCCCGTTCTTCGCGCGCACGCCGTCGGCTCCCTTCCTCCACCCGGCGCCCTCCAGCTCGTCGTTGGCCTTGTTCGGGTCGTAGCCCTCCTGCTTCACGTCCTTTGGTGACGCCCATCCCTGCGAAACGGGCGACGATGCCGGCCGCACCTTGTTGAAGAGGATCTTGTCGATGATCTGCGGGATCGGCGTCGCGTGGAGGAGCGCACGCCGCACCGCCACGTCACCAAGTACCGGGTGCACGCTGTTCGGGTCGGTCTGGTCCTGGTTGCGAGCCGTGTTCAGCTCGATGCGCTCTACGGAGGGACCGGGGTCGGCGAAGACCTTGATGCTCGCCTCGTTCTCGACGTCCCGGGTCTCGGACTCGAGGAGATTCCACATGCCCTGCACCTCGCCTGCCTTAAGCTGGGCGATCGCCACCTTGCTGTCGGGAACGCTCTTGAAAATCACCCGGTCGAGGTAGGGCTTGTCCTTGACTCGGTAGTTCTCGTTCCGCTCGGCCGTGATCGAGTTGCCGGACCTGAAGTCGGTGATCTTGAACGGACCGGTGCCGATCGGCATGCGGTTGTAGCTCGACTTGCTGATGTCGGCTTCGTTCTCGAGCACGTGCCTCGGCAGGACGCTCTGGAAGTTCAGCGCGTACGCGGCGTAGATCGTCCTGTAGTTCACGACCGCCGTCGTTTCGTTCGGCGTGTCGATCGCCTCGATGTCCATGAAGCCCGCCCGGTTCACCACCTTGGGGTCGCGCATCCAGGTCTCCCAGGTGAACTTGACGTCTGCGCTCGTGACCGGCTGGCCGTCCGACCATTTGAGCCCGGGGAGCAGCTCGTAGGTCACGCTCATCTTCTTGCCATCGGATGAGAGCTTCACCCCGCCGTTCTCCAGCGTCGGCAGGGTCTTCGCGAGCTGCGGTACGTAGCTGCCGTCAGCGTCCGTCCTGATCAGGCCCTCGTTCACGACGTTCCCCACCACGGTGCCGACCGTCTGGTTGATGTACAGGGGAGCGAGCGTCGTCGGCTCCTGCCAGAGCGCGAAGATCACCGTGCCGCCGCGGACCGGGCCGCCGCCGACGGCGGCCCCCGGGGTGCCGGGCGCGGGCGCGCAGGCGCCGATGAGCAGCGCTGCCGCGAGAGCGAGCACCGCCGCGCGCCGGGGTCCTGCCATGTCCTGTCCTCCCACCCCTGTCCTGTCCGTGGACCGCGTCATTCTGCGCCGCGCGCGATGGCCGGCAATAGCATTCGCTCGAGCGGTAAGGGGGCGTCATGAGCAGGCTCGTGAAGGCGGCGCTCGCGCAGTGCGCTTGGACCGGCGACAAGGATTCGATGATCGACAAGCACCTCGGCTACATCCGCGCCGCCGCCGCCCAAGGCGTGCAGGCGCTCTGTCTCCAGGAGCTCTTCTACGGTCCGTACTTCTGCCAGGTGCAGGACACGAAGTACTACTCGTACACCGAGCGCATTCCGGACGGACCCACGACCGAGCTCATGCGGGAGCAGGCGCGCTCCCACGGCATGGTCCTGGTCGTCCCGATGTACGAGGAGGACCAGCCCGGCGTGTACTACAACACCGCCGCCGTCATCGACGCGGATGGTTCGTACCTCGGCAAGTACCGCAAGACGCACATCCCGCAGGTCAACGGCTTCTGGGAGAAGTTCTACTTCCGCCCGGGGAACAGCGGCTACCCGGTCTTCGAGACCGCGGTCGGCAAGGTCGGCGTCTACATCTGCTACGACCGGCACTTCCCGGAGGGCGCGCGCATGTTGGGGCTGCACGGCGCCGAGATCGTGTTCATACCGTCGGCGACCTCGCGCGGACTGTCCATGCATCTCTGGCAGATCGAGCAAACCGCGCACGCGATCGCGAACGGCTACTGGGTCGGGACGATCAACCGCGTCGGCACGGAAAAGGAGTTCGGTCCGAACGACTACTACGGGTCGAGCTACTTCGCCGACCCGCGCGGCAGGATCGTCGCGCAGGCGTCAGAGACCGAGGATCAACTTCTCTGCGCCGAGCTCGACCTCGACCTCGCGCGCGAGGTGCGCAACACGTGGCAGTTCTACCGCGACCGCCGGCCCGAGATGTACGGCGATCTGGTGAAGCCGTGACCACGCCGTTACGAGGGGGCTTCGCACTCTCGGACGACGGGGCTCCGACAGTGGGCCAGGCCCGCAGCTACATCGGCGGCGAGTGGGTCGAGGCCTCCGGCGCGACCGTCGACGACCGCAACCCCGCGCGTCACGCGGAAGTGATCGCCCGCGCCTCCGTCTCGACGCCACAGGATGCGCGCCGCGCGGTGGACGCCGCGGCGGCCGCCTTCGCCGAGTGGCGCACCACGCCGGCTCCGCTCCGTGGGGACGTCGTCCGGCGCGCCGCCGACCTCATGGAGCAGCGCCGCGACGACCTCGCGCGGCTCCTCACGCGCGAAGAGGGCAAGGTGCTCAGCGAGTCCCTCGCCGAGATCGACCGGGCGGTGGCGAACGTCCGTTTCTCCGCCGCGCAGGGCACGCGCCTCGTCGGCGAGACGATCCCCTCTGCGCAGCGGGGCACGTTCATCTACACGACGCGCGAGGCGATCGGCGTCGTCGCCTGCATCACGCCGTGGAACTTTCCCATCGCCATCCCGGCGTGGAAGATCGCGCCGGCGCTCGTCTCGGGGAACACCGTCGTCCTCAAGCCCGCGACGCTCACGCCGCTGTGCGCCGCCGAGCTGGTGCGCTGCTTCGCCGACGCCGGGCTGCCCCCGGGCGTCCTGAACCTCGTCCTCGGGCAGGGTGAGGCCCTGTCCGCTGCTCTCATCGATGACGAGCGCGTGAAGGCGATCTCCTTCACCGGATCGTCCGACGTCGGCAAGCGGCTCTACGCGCGCGCGGCGCAGCGCCTCTGCAAGGTGCAGCTCGAGATGGGCGGCAAGAACGCCGTCATCGTGCTCGAGGACGCCGACCTCGAGAGGGCCGCCGACAGCGTCGCGACCGGGGCGTTCGGCGCGACGGGACAGCGCTGCACGGCCACGAGCCGCGCGGTCGTCGTCCGCTCGCGCCTCGCGGAGTTCACGGACCTGCTCTCCGCGAAGGCAGACACTTGGACGGCGGGCGATGGTCTCGACGCGGCGACGCGGATGGGGCCGCTGGTGGACGAGTCGCAGCTGGCGAAGGTGCGGGGCAAGATCGCCGAGGGGCGGCGCGAGGGTGCCCGCGCGCTGCGCGACGGGAGCGAGGTGATGGACCCGCGCCTGCACGAGGGCTACTTCGTGGAGCCGACGATCTTCACCGACGTCGATCCGCGGATGTCCGTCGCGCGCGACGAGATCTTCGGGCCCGTCGTGAGCGTCATCCCCGCGGACGACCTCGACGGCGCGCTCGCCGCGGCCAACGCCGTCGGATACGGGCTTTCCTCGTCCATCTACACGCGCGACCTGGGGGCGGCGTTCCGTTATGCGGCCGAGTCCGAGGCAGGGATGCTCCACGTCAATATCCCGACGCTCGGCGGCGAGGCGCAGGTGCCGTTCGGGGGCGTGAAGGACTCGGGCTTCGGCGACCGCGAGTGCGGCACGGCCGCGTTCGACTTCTTCACCGAGACGAAGGTCGTCTACATCGGCTACTGAGCCGCCGGCGCGCGCGCCTTCCTGGTGACGACAGCGCGTCCGTCGTCCGCTGCGGGAGTGACCAGCAGCACGGCCAGGCTGAGGCGCGTCGTCCATTCGGCAACACCGCCACCCGTTCGTCTCGCGCCGCCGCCGCAGGCGGTCGTCCCAACTCGCTAAGACGATCGGTCCCTCGACAGGACCCAAATGTGGTCACGTCACTGTCAGATGGGACTCTGCGCATGGCGGCGTACCCTCTGTCGGTATCCGCGAGCGCACGGGGTGGGGAGGCGACATGGCGAAGACGCTGATCGCCGGCGGCACCGTCGTCACAGCTTCCGATGTCTATCCGGCCGACGTGCTGGTCGACGGCGAGACCATCGCCGCGATCGGCCGTGATCTTCCGGCCGATGGCGCGCGGCGGATCGAGGCCAAAGGCCGGTACGTGATCCCCGGCGGCGTTGACGTGCACACGCACATGGAGTTGCCGTTCGGCGGGACGTTCGCGTCCGACGACTTCGAGACCGGGACGCGCGCCGCAGCGTTCGGAGGGACCACCACGATCGTGGACTTCGCGGTCCAGGGGATGGGAGAGCCGCTGCGGGCGGCGCTCGATGCGTGGCTGGCGAAGGCGCAGGGCAAGGCCGTCGTCGACTACGGGCTGCACATGATCGTGCGGGACCCGACCGAGGCGGTCCTCGAGGAGATGGACACGCTGGTCCGCGAGGGCGTGTCCTCGTTCAAGCTGTTCATGGCCTACCCCGGGGTCTTCATGGTCGACGATGGCTCCATCTTCAAGGCTCTCCAGCGCACCGGGGAGAACGGCGGGCTCATCTGCGTGCACGCCGAGAACGGCGGCGTCATCGACGCGCTGGTGAAGAAGGCGCTCGCGGCGAAGAACACGGCGCCGAAGTGGCACGCGCTCACCCGGCCGCCGGAAGCCGAGGGCGAGGCGACCCACCGCGCGTACCGCCTCGCCGAGATGGCCGGCGGCATCCCCATGTATGTCGTGCACCTTTCGGCCGCGCAGGCGCTCGACCAGGTGCGCCTCTTCCGCGACCGCGGCCTGCCCGCGTACGCGGAGACGTGCCCGCAGTACCTGTTCCTGTCGTACGACAATTACGAGGAGCCCGGGTTCGCCGGCGCGAAGTACGTGATGTCCCCGCCCCTCCGTCCGAAGTGGCACCAGGACGAGCTGTGGAAGGGTCTCGCGCGCGGCGACCTGCAGGTCGTGTCGACGGACCACTGCCCGTTCTGCATGAAGGAGGGCTTCAAGGGCCTCCCGAAGCAGAAGGAGCTCGGCACGCGCGACTTCTCGAAGATCCCCAACGGGGCGCCGGGCGTCGAGACGCGCATGGTGCTGATGTACGACGGTGGCGTGCTCGAGCATCGCATCAGCCTGAACCGCTGGATCGAGCTGACCTCGAGCGCGCCCGCGAAGATCATGGGTCTCTTCCCGCGCAAGGGCACGATCGCGACGGGGAGCGACGCCGACATCGTGATCTGGGACCCGAACGCGACGTCGACGATCTCCGCGAAGACCCACCACATGCGCGTCGACTACAACCCGTACGAAGGCCGGACGGTGCGCGGGAAGGCCACGGTCGTGCTGTCGCGCGGCGAGGTCATCGTGGAGCGTGGGCGCTTCACCGGGGAGAAGGGCCGCGGGCGCTTCATCAGGCGCGGCAGCCCCCTGCTCCAGACGTGATCCTCGAGCTTGGGGCGCCCGACCCGGCGCGGCCGACGCGGCGTTCGTGGCTGATGCCCGCCGCGGCCGCCGCCCTGCTGGCGGTCACCCTCTTCGTCATCTTCGGCGGGAGGGGCGACGCGGAGGCGGGCATCGCGCGGCCCGCGGCGGCAACGGCCGCCACCGAGCTCCTGACGCGCCGCTACGTACCGCTCTCACAGGACCAGCTTGCCGCGCGCGCCGGCCTGGCCGTCCTGTCGCTTCCGCCGGCGGTGGCCACGGTGAGCCAGCGCACCCTGAGCAGCGGCGTGACGGGCCTCGTTCGGGCGGATGCCGTCGCGCCTGGGGTACAGGTGACGTTCATCCTGAGCGATGGACGGATCGTCACGCTCGTCGAGTCGACGGACGACGTCGCCGACCCCGTGCGTCCGCTCGCGACGCACCTGGCCGAACAGGTCACCATCCGCGGCGTGCCGGGGATCGCATACACCGCGCAGAGCCGCGACCAGGCCTCGTCCCTCGTCTGGAACGCGAACGGCGTCCGCTTCGAATTGTGGTCGCGGACGGTCGAGACGGCGCAGCTGCGGCGGCTCGCGGAGATGCTCGGCTAG
>JBBPYG010000103.1:0-22985 GCA_038200085.1 Candidatus Limnocylindria bacterium
GCGCGGATGGCCGCCGAGCTGCCGGCGGTACGCATCGCGGCCGGGGTGGCCTGAGGTGTTCCTCGACCGCGCACGCGTGACCGTGAGAGCGGGCGACGGAGGACGGGGCGTGATCTCATTCCGCCGAGAAGCGCACGTCCCGCGGGGTGGCCCCGACGGCGGTGATGGCGGTGCCGGCGGGGACGTGGTCCTCCGCGTCGACCCCGAGCTCACGACGCTCGGGGGGTTCCAGTACCGGCGGACGCAGGCTGCTGGCGACGGGCAGGCGGGCGCCGGAAAGAAGCGCACGGGCCGGGCGGGGGCCGATCTCGTGGTCGGGATCCCTCCCGGCACGCTGGTCCGCGACCGCGAGACCGGCGAGACCATCGCCGACCTCGTGACCCCGGGTGACGAGGCGGTCGTCGTGCGCGGCGGAAGGGGCGGTCGCGGCAACGTTCGCTTCGTCTCGAGCGTCCGCCGCGTGCCGCGCATCGCCGAGGACGGCCAGGCCGGCGAACGGCGGGAGCTCGAGCTGGAGCTCAAGCTCGTGGCGGATGTCGGGCTCGCGGGGCTCCCCAACGCCGGGAAGTCCACGCTCCTTGCCGCCCTTACGCGCGCGCGGCCGAAGATCGCCGACTATCCGTTCACGACCCTCGTCCCCAACCTCGGCGTGGCGCGGCTCGACGATCGCGAGCTCGTCATCGCCGACATCCCCGGGCTGATAGCCGGGGCGCATTCCGGCGCCGGCCTCGGCGAGGAATTCCTCCGCCACCTCGAGCGAACGCGCCTCATCGTTCATGTCGTCGACGCGTCGACGGCAGATCCCCTTGCGGACGTCGGGATCGTGGAAGGGGAGATCGCCGCCTACGGAGAGGGCCTGGCCGGACGGACGCGGCTTTTCGCCCTCAACAAGTGCGACCTGCCCGCGGCGCGCGACGCGGCGGCGGGCATCGCCGCCGCGCTCGCAGTGAGCGGGCACGAGGCCGTCGCGATCTCGGCCGCGACCGGGTCGGGCGTGCCGGATCTGCTGCGACGCGTCTTCGCGCTCTGCCCGCCGCGAGAGAGGGCCGTCCCGGCGTCCGCTGGCGAGCGGCGCATCGCCTTCGCGCGAAGCGGCCGCGATTGGAGCGTCAGCCGCGAGGGCGATGGGTACCGCGTCCGCGGCGACCGAATCGAGCGCCTCGCCGCCGGGCTCGATTGGCAGAGCCCCGACGCGTCGGCCTATTTCCAACGGCTGCTGGCGCGCAGCGGCGTCGAGCGCGCGCTCCGCGACGAGGGAGCGCGTGAAGGCGACACCGTGCGCGTCGGCGAGCTCGAGCTCGAGTGGCGGCAGACGGGCGACCGGTGAGCCCGCGCATGGGCGTGTTCGGCGGGACATTCGACCCGCCGCACGTGGGCCACCTCGCGATCGCGCGCGCAGCCATCGATGAAGGGAGGGTAGACGTCGTCACGTTCGTTCCCGCGCGCCACTCGCCGCTCAAGGACTCCCCACCGGTGGCGCGAGGCGCGGAGCGCCTGGAGATGCTGAGGCGCGTCACCGCCGACGAGCCGCGCTTCCGGGTATCCACGGTCGAGCTCGAGCGGCCCGGACCGTCGTTCACCCTGGCGACGCTCGAATCGCTGCGCGACCAGGGCGAGCTGTTCCTGATCCTCGGGACCGATGCGCTTGCGGATTTCGACCGCTGGCGCGAGCCGGACAGGATCCGATCCCTCGCGACGCTCCTCGTCGCGGATCGCCCGGGCGCGCCCGCCCCCGCGTCGGGGATGCCGTTCCTGCGCTTCGACGCGCCGCGACTCGACATCAGCGCCCGCGAGCTCCGCGCGCGCGCGTCCCGGGGCCGGTCGCTGCGCTACCTTGTTCCGGACCCGGCTTGGATGTACATCGAGGAGCGCGGCCTGTATCGCGCGACGGATCACCGGTCTCGGAAGATCTGAGTCCGCGCGCGCTCGCGGACCTCGTGGTGGAGGCGGCGACCGACAGGAAGGCCGAGGACATCGTCGTGCTGAACGTGTCCGAGGTCACCACCATCGCCGATCTCTTCGTCATCTGCAGCGGGCGCAGCGAGCGACAGGTGCAGGGCATCGCCGACGGGGTCGTCGAGCAGGCGAAGGCTGCGGGTCGCGCTCCGTTCGGGCTCGAGGGCCGCACGGCCGGCAGGTGGGTCCTCATCGATCTCGGCGACGTCATCGTTCACGTGTTCGTTCCCGAGGAGCGCCAGCTCTACCGGCTGGAGCGGCTGTGGGGCGACGCACCGGTGGTCCTGCGGATCGAGTAGCTGAGCCTCGCGGTGAAGGACTGCAGATCCTCCCAGATCGTGGCCGCGGCCTCGCGTCCGAGACGCACGCTGTAGTTGGTCCCGCGATCCTCGGGATAGATCTGTGTCGTGTTGCCGATGAACAATCCGCGGACCGGCGTTCGCAGGGGAAGTAGACGGTCGCGGTTCCCGACGCGCGGTATCGGCTGCGCCGCCGGCTCCCTGAAGGACCAGCAACGCATGATGTCTTCGTAGGCGAAGCGCGGTGATACCCGCTGGAGACCGGGAAAACAGTGCCTCTGGAGCTCGGCGGTCGTCATGCGCAGGAGCCGCGAATCCTGCGCGACGTAGTTGGCGACGTAGAGATAGTGCGCCGGGTATCGGCCCGCGGGCACGAGGTTCGTGTGCTCGATGAGCCCGAGGAAGGGCATGTCCGGTTCGGCGATGTTGGTCCAGTACATCGTGCCGAAGCGCTTCCGCAGCTCGACCAGGAGCACGACCGCCGCGCGATACCTGCGCTCCGCGAGGGCGCGGTCGTACGACGATGGCCAGCTCACGAGCCGCCGCGTCACGTCGGTCGGGGTCGTGAAGAGAACGATGTCCGCCGATGCGGCCCCCTCCACCGGCGGACCCGCCAGCTCGAAGGGGAGGCGATACGCGCCCGGTGGTGCCGACCGCAACAAGTGGCGACCGTCGGCCGCCTGGACGCGCACGATCGTGCGGTCGACGTGGACCTGCCCGCCGAGTCGGCGCACTTCGTCCGCGAGGACCATCGCGATGCGCTGGAACGAATGGCGGGGATATCCAAGGAGCTCTCTGCGTCCGCCCGAGCCATCGAGCCTTCGGCGGAGCTGAAGCTTCGACCACAGCCACGCCAGTGGCACCGCCTCGGCCTCCTCCCCGAATTTGCCGAGTAGCAGCGGAGACCACACCGCCTCGACGGCGCGGTCGCCGCACTCCCGGCGAAGCCACTCGAGGGCCGGCACGTCGTCCATGGCTTCCCAGTCGGTCCTGCGCGTGAGGCGCAGGACGGCGAGGCCGAGGCGCACGCGGTCGGCCGCCGGGATCGCGCCATAGCGAGCGAGGTCCAGCGGCGTCGTGAACGGCCGGACGCGGCCGCCGACGAACATGCCCACCGACGAGCGATGCCATTCCAGCTCTCCCGGGAGGAACCGCTCGTGCAGCGCGGCCATCTCGGTGTCGCTCTCGAAGAGGTGGTGGTAGTAGCGCTCGAGGCGCAGCCCGCCTCCGATGTCGAACGCGCTCGCCTGGCCTCCGACATCGGGCCATCGCTCGAAGACCTCGACTTGCGCGCCGCGGCTCGCGAGCTCGAACGCGGCCACGAGTCCGGTGATTCCCGCGCCAACGACGGCGACCCGCGGCGCGCCGGTCACGAGCGGCGCGCAAAGATCGTGGCGCCCGCGGCGTCGTAGATCAGCTCGTACCGCGGGTCGCTCCGGAGAGCGGCGCGCAGCGCCGAGCAGCACCACACCTTCGAGCCGTCGGCGCGGTCGCCGAGAGGGGCCTTTGGAATGAAGGCGAGATCGAAGGACGTCCCACTGCTCGCAGCCCAGCGCTCGAGGCAATCGCCTCCCTGCGAGCCGCATTCCTGCGCGAGATCGAACCGGTCCAGCTGCTTCCAGAAGGCGCGCGAGGGCAGCCACTCGGTGCCCTGGACGGTGGCGACGCTGCGCCGGCCGCTCAGCGCGGGGAGCCACTCGCTCGTGCGGTCGCTCGCCCAGAACGCCTCGCTCACGACCAGCACGCGGGTGTCGGCCGGCGTGTTCCGCGCGACCCATGACATCGCGTCCCGTTCTCCGGGCGTGAGCGGACGCAGGAGATCGGGCTCGGCGGCCAGCGCACCCGCGCACGCATATGTCACCGCGGCCGCGGCCAGCAAGACGACGGTACGGCGGTCGCGGATGAGGGGAACGACGACGCCGGTGACCCCGTGCGCCACCAACAGCGCCATGGGCACGGTCGCGACGGCGCCGAACGACCGCGAGTCGAGGAGGCCGGCTGCCGCGACCCAGGCAGGCAACAGGAAGTCGCGGCGAGCGACGCAGATGGCCAGGCCGAGGATGGACAGCCCCGCGAGGAGCGGGAAATACGGTTCCGCCGTCTCGCGAAAGCGCAGGAGCTGCTGGACCGGATCCGACAGGGCGCCCGTGGTCGCGGCCGCAAGGAAAGGCCCCGGACCGTGCCGTGCCAGGGCAACGGCCCACCACGGCGCGGCCAGGACCAGGGCAGCGCCACCGATCGCGGCGACGCCACGCGCGGCGGCCGCGGACCGCCCATGCGCTACGACGAGAAGCCCGGAGCTGAAAGCGAGGAACCACGCCATCTCGATATGGCTGACGAGCGTCAGCGCCGAGAGGACCGCTGTCCCGGCGCCTGTCGATGGACGCGGCGATCCCAGGAAGGACCGGAGCGAACCGAGAGCGGCGACCGCGAAGAGAAACCCGAGAGAGCGCGTGAGCCCACCGCCCATGACCAGCCAGACGAAGCCGGCGGGGAACAGCGCGAACGCGAACAGGGCGATCGTTCGCGACCTTGCGTCCGAAAGGAGCCCGCTCGCGACCCGGATGAACGCGGCCAGGCCGATCGCGTTGAACGCGAGCGGCAGGAAACGCAGCGCCTCCGTCGGCGTCACGCCCCCGACATCGGCCACCACGGCGGCCACGTAGAACGCGAGGGGCGGGTAGACGAACGGGATGCCGCCGTTGTAGGAGAGCTCCGTGGGCAGGCCGTAGTGCGCGCGCTGGATGTCCTGGATCGCGACGTAGAACATCCCTCCATCGTTCAGTGGAAAGTCCGTCAGGGCGACGGCGCGCGACCGTACCGCGATGCCGAGCGCCACCGCGGCGGCCGCCAGGGCAGGCGCCGCGGTGGCGCGGCTGCCGTGAAGCGCGAGCGGCGCGCTGCGCGAGGCGACCTGCGTCGTCTTTTCCACGGGGAGCGCCCAGTATGTGTGTTCGGGCCGTCGTTTCCCGTCGGCGCGGCGCGAGCAGCTGGCGCGGCGCATCTTCGGGGCTGTAACCTTCGGTTCATCCCCGTCGTCGGCGCCCCACGCTCGCAAGCGGCGCGGCCGCCTCCTAGGGGCTGTAGCTCAGCTGGTAGAGCACTTGAATCGCACTCAAGGGGTCAGGGGTTCGAATCCCCTCAGCTCCACATGAAGCTGGCGAATGGATAGGTTCGAATCCGGGGGGGACCCCGAACGCCAGGCGAACATCGCCTTCGCGCTGATCGTGCTCGGGATCGTCGCCGTCGGCGCCCTGACCATCTGGCTCTTCTACGTGGCCAGCTTCTAGGAGCGACAGCCCGGGGCGAGGATCGCATCACCGGCAGCGCTCGCGCCCCAAGTCGGGTATCCCAGCGAGAGACCGCCTCGCCGCAGCGCTCGCGGCTTCAGGTCGGGTATCCCGTCCCCCGCGGCAGTGGCAATCCCCCGCCACGCCTGGTCGCCCAGCGGGCTCAGCGGTCAAAACACATGCCCCCACCCGCACCAAGGCTCCCCCAACTCGTTATAGAAGAGAGCCTGTTACAAGGCCGTTACCTGTGGGGAGGGCCATTCCTTGTTCTCTCGCTTCGTCATCACGGCCGCCGTCGCGACCGCGATACTCGGCGCATCGCCGGCGGCCGCTTCCACGGCGGCTCCGGGAGCGGTGTCCTCGGCCAGCGCCCAATCCGATCTCCAGGCGCTCGTCAACCAATATCGCTCGGCGAACGGCCTTCAGACCGTCTCGTTGAACGGGTCGCTCTCGAGTTCCGCCACCTGGATGGCGAACGACATGGCGGCGAAGAACTACTTCTCTCACACGTCCTCCGATGGCCGCAGCCCCGCACAGCGCATGGCGGGTGCGGGATACCCCGCGTTCGCCAGCTACACGGGCGAGGATCTCGCGGCCGGATTCCCCGGCGCCGCGCAGGTGCTCAGCGGCTGGATCGCGAGCCCGGCACACAACGCCGTGCTGCTGAACCCGAACTACGACGCGATCGGGATCGGCGTCGCGTACTCCGTGACCTCGACGTACAAGTGGTACTGGGCTGCCGATTTCGGGGGCCCGGGAGTGAAGGCGGCGCCCGTCGCGCCACCGCCGGCGCCCGTCGCGCCACCGCCGGCGCCAGTCGCGCCACCGCCGCCCGCGGTCGCGCCACCCGCAGCGCCGCCTGTCGCCGCCGCGCTCCGCCCCGCCCCCGCCAACGCGCCGGCCGTCGCCGCCGCACCGAGCGCTCCCGCCGCCGTCCGCCCGGCGTCGCTCGCCGCTGCACCTGCGCAGGACGCCGATCCGGCCGCGACGGACAACGATCAGTCGGGGCTCGCATCCACCGGGTCTGCTCCAGCCGACCCTGCGGCCGTCGCGCGCGATCTCGCCGCCGCGAAGCACGAGGACCGGCTGGTCAGGCAGATGACGCGGCTCCTCCTGCTGCTGGAGCGTCGAACGGGCTTCTAGCCCGAGGTCCTCGACCTTCGGCCGGGTGCCTCCGCGCCGTTCGCTACCATCGCCTCCTGCCTTCGAGGGGAGGTGACCCGCATGCCGATCGCACATCTCCGGAACTACATCGATGGAAGCTGGGTCGACTCCGCCGGCGACGACGGGTTCGAGGATCTCGACCCGGCGACGGGCGAGGCGATCGCGACGGCGACGCGGTCGGGCACCGCCGACATCGACCGGGCGGTCGACGCCGCGCGGCGCGCCGCCGACGCATGGCGCCTGTACCCGGCGCCGAAGCGCGGGGAGATCCTCTATCGCGCGGGCGAGATCATGCTCCGCCGCAAGGAGGAGCTGGCTCGCGACATGACGCGCGAGATGGGAAAGGTCCTCCCGGAGGCCCGGGGCGACGTCCAAGAGGGCATCGACATGACGTACTACGCCGCGGGCGAAGGGCGGAGGCAGTTCGGGGACGTCGTGCCCGCAGAGCTCCCGAACAAGTGGGCCATGAGCATGCGCAACCCCGTGGGGGTCGTCGCGGCGATCACGCCGTGGAATTTCCCTCTGGCCATCCCCACCTGGAAGATCATGCCGGCCCTCGTCCTGGGTAACACCGTCGTGTTCAAGCCCGCATCGAACACGCCGATGCTCGCGGTCCGCCTGGTCGAGGTCCTCGAGGAGGCCGGACTGCCCAAGGGCGTGCTGAACCTCGTCCTCGGCGCCGGCGGCGACCTCGGGGACCACCTGGTCACCCACCCCGGCGTCGACCTCGTCTCGTTCACGGGCTCTTCGGACACGGGCGCCCACATCAGCGAGCTGGCTGGAAGGCTCCTGAAGCGCGTGTCATGCGAGCTTGGGGGCAAGAACGCGATCGTCGTTCTCGACGATGCCGACGTCGACCTGTCGCTCGAGGGCATCGTGTGGTCCGCGTTCGGGACCTCGGGACAGCGCTGCACCGCGGCCTCGCGCGTGATCGCGCATCGGAGCGTCGCCGACGACCTCGTGACGAAGCTCGTCGGGCGCACCCGCAAGCTACGCCTCGGCCACGGCCTCGAGTCCTCGACAGATGTCGGCCCCGTCATCTCCGCCGCGCAACAGGAGAAGGTGCATTCGTACATGCCCGTCGCCGAACGCGAGGGGGCGACGGTCGCGGTGGGCGGCCGCATCCCGACCGAGGGCGCGCTCTCGAAGGGCTTCTTCCACGAGCCGACGGTGCTGGTGGACGTGAAGCCGAACATGCGCGTCGCGCAGGAGGAGATCTTCGGACCGGTGACGGCCGTCATCGAGGTAAGCGGCATCGAGGAAGCGATCCGCGTGCTGAATTCGACGAAGTACGGGCTGTCGTGTTCGGTCTACACGCGGAACGTGAACAACGCCTTCCGCTTCATGCGCGACGCCCAGACCGGGATCGTGTACGTGAACGCGGGGACGATCGGCGCGGAGATCCAGCTTCCGTTCGGTGGGATGAAGGCCACCGGGAACGGCCATCGCGAGGCCGGTCGCGCGGCGCTAGACGTCTACTCCGAATGGAAGTCGATGTACGTCGACTACTCGGGCAGGCTGCAGCGCGCGCAGATGGATCCGTAGCAGGCGCGAGGTCGGCGGCAACGCCGGCCGCGTCGATGCGTCCGCCGGACGGCGGCGTCAGGCGGCGAGGAGTGTGGCGAGCCATTCGGCCGCGAGGTCCACGGCCTGCTTCGTCCGCGCGCGGAACTCATGGCCGGTGTCCGGGATGACGGCGATCTCGATGCGGGGATTCTCAGCGGCGACGCGCTGGAGCGACGCCAGCGGGCCGAGGGCGTCGCGGTCGCCCTGGACCACGAGCGCGGGGCAGCGCACCGACGCCAGCGCTGCCTCGTCGCGGGGGCGCGGGCGGCCGGCGGGCCCGATCGGATGCCCAAGGATCACGAGGGCGGCCGGCGGCTCCAGCGCGGCGAGGAACGCGCACACGCGTCCCCCGAACGAGCGGCCGATGAGCGCCACCGGACCCGGGTGCTTCGCGAGGAGGTCGTCTCGCGCCGCGCGCAGCTCGGCGAGCTCGCGCGCGAAGTCCTTGCTGGGACTGCGGCCGCCAGTCGAGAACGCCACGGCCGCGCTCGGGATGTCGCGCTGCGCGAGCGCGCTGCGCATCGCGACGACGATCGGCTGGCGCGGGTTCCCGCCGTAGCCCGGGACGACGATCGCGGCGCTCACCGGCGCGCCGCCTTCGGCACGGGGATCTTCTGCTCGAGGCCGACGGAGGGCCCGAGGAGATCGCCGACGTCGGCCAGGCGCGGCACGAGGTTGGCGATGGTGAACGCGTCTGGCCGGCCGAGGGAGGCGATCTCGTCCCACCGCAGGGGCGCGGACACCGGCGCGCGGCGGATCGGGCGGACGCTGTACGGTCCCGCCGTCGTCTTGCCACGCACGTTCTGCAGGTAGTCGATATAGGTCCCGCGACGCCGCTTCTTCTGAAACTCGATCGTCACAAGCGTCGGCGCTCGGTCGCGGGCCGAGCGGCCGATGTCGTGCACGAATTCGCGCGACTCGTCGAAAGTGTACCTGCGCGCGATCGGCACGAGGACGTGGATGCCGCGCGAGCCGGTGGTCTTCGGGAATCCCTGGAGTCCGCGATCGGCCAAGAGCTCTCCGACGATGCCGGCGACCTCCTTCACCTCTTCCCAGGTGGCGCCTTCGGCGGGGTCGAGGTCGACGATCGCGTAGTCCGGGAGTTCGGGCTTGTCGACGCGCGAAAGCCAAGGGTGGATCTCGATCGCGGTGTAGTTCGCCATCCAGATGAGCGTCGCCAGGTCGTTCGCGAGGACGTAGTCGATCCCACCCTCGCGGTCGGCGTCGCGGTCCGTCCAGCTGCGGATCCACTTCGGCGTGAACTGCGGCTTGTCCTTCTGATAGAAGCTCATGCCCCCGATGCCGTCCGGGAACGGCTTGAGCGTAAGCGGACGGTCGGCGACGAACGGAAGCAGGTACGGCGATACCTCGGTGTAGTAGCGGATGAGGTCCGCCTTCGTGTACCCGTCCTCGGGGAACAGCACCTTGTCGAGGTTGGTGAGCTTGATCTGGTGACCATCGACGCTCAGCACGGCGGGGACGCGCTTGGGCGGAGCGGCATCCGCATCCGCGGCCGGCGAGGCGGCGGCGCGCGCCGCGGCGCGCTGCACCGACTTGATGGACTCCGCGCGCTCTTCACCCGTGCACTCGCGCGGCTCGACGTCCGGCCGAAGGCCGCGATAGGTCGGGTGGCGCAGCGTCCCGTCGCGCGTCAGCTCGGTGAAGCGAACCTCGCACACCAGCTCAGGAAGGCACCAGCGCGCGGGCTGGTTCACCTCGGGCTTCGTCGCGAACGGCGAGGTCGGCGACTCGCGCTCGCGGAGCATCCCGAGCAGGTCCTTGAGCATGCGTTCGTCGAAACCCGTTCCCACGTGGCCGACGGGTGCGAGCTTCCCGTCGCGGTAGACGCCGAGGAGCAGCGCGCCGAGCGTCGCGCTGCGCCCGCCCTGCCCCGCGGTCCAGCCGCCGATGACGCAATCCATCGTCCGCTGCGCCTTCACCTTCACCCACGCCGCGGACCTGCCTGGCGCGTATGGCGCATCCAGGCGCTTGGCGACGATGCCCTCGAGGCCCTGTTCGCGCGCCGCGTCGAAGAGCGCGACGCCCGTGCCGACGAAGCAGTCGGAGGAACGGATGGCGCCCATCGGCGTGATGGCGGCCTCGAGGCGCCGCTGCCGTTCGCGGAGGGGCCGGTGACGGAGGTCCTCGCCATCCTGGTAAAGGAGGTCGAATACCTCGTACACGACCGGCGTGGTCCGGCGGAGCTTGCGGATCGACGCCTCGTCCCGGACGTGCATGCGCGGCTGGAGGCGCTGGAACGACGGTACGCCGCGTTCGTCGAGCGCGACGATCTCACCATCGAGGATCGCGTGGTACGCACCCGTCAGCGCCTCCGCGACGCCGTGGGCTTCGGGATACTGCGCGGTGCAGTCGAGGAGGTTCCGCGTCTGAAGGCGCACCATGCCGCCGTCGACGAACGCCAGCGTGCGAACGCCGTCCCACTTGGGCTCGTAGCAGAACGACGGCGAGTCGAACGGGGAATCCGCCGAGACCGCGAGCATCGGGTGCACCTTCCAGTCGTAGAAGTCGTCGGCCGGCGGCGTCCCGTGGCGGATCAGTAGCCAGTCACGGCCCTCGTTCGCGGCCGTCTTGACCAGCACATACTCGGCGTCGAGCCGCTTCCCGTGGAAACGGATCTTGTATTCCCGCTCACCCCCGTCGCGGTCGCGCTTATCAAGGAGCAGGTCGTACGTGCCGGCGTCCCAGATCGTCATGGTGCCCGCGCCGTAACCGTCGGGGATGACGCCGTGGAAGGTCAGGTATTCGATCGGGTGGTCCTCGGTATGCACCGCGAGCCGCCGCTTTCCGGCTTCGAGCGGCGGTCCCTGTGGAACGGCCCACGACGCCAGCACGCCGCGCATCTCGAGGCGCACGTCCCAATGAAGCCGCGTGGCGTGGTGCCGGTGGACGACGTATCGCCCGGCCGCCGTAGGCTCCGAAGCGTCGCCCCTGGGCTCCGGCGTGCGACGGAAGTCCCGTTTGCGCTGGTATTCGGTGAGGCTCACAGTGCGTTGTCCGCGCGGGTCCACAGCATCACGAGCATTCTCGGGGAGGCACCATGCCGTCGTCGTTAGCAGCCCTCGTCGACTCGTTCCTCAAGGAGGAGTACGCCGACTCGCCGGTCCTCGCGAGCGCGCTCGGCATCCCGGGATACGACGAAGCACTCGACGACCTGTCGGCCAGCGCCTTCGAACGGCGGGACCGCTCGGCGCAGGAATGGCTTGGGCGCTTCCGGAACATGGGCGACGAAGGGCTCACGCCGGACGAGCGGATCGACCGCGACTTCCTCGTCGCGGTGCTCCGCGGACGGGAGATCCTGCGGCCGCAACGCATGTGGCAGAAGCAGCCGGCCACATACCTGAATCCGGGGCTGACCGGCATCTTCACGCTGTTCCTGCATCGCCTGCGTCCGGAGAAGGACCTCGCCGACGCCGCGCGGGCAAGGCTCGAAAGGGTGCCGGCGAACCTGCGCGACGGCATGGACAACCTCGACTTCGCGCTCACGCCGCCCGTGTACCTGGAGCGCGCGATCGCGCAGTCGAGGGCCGCGGTGAGGTACGCCCGAGACCTCGTGCCTGCGGAGGTCGCCGATCCCCGCCTTCGCGAGCGGGTGACCGAAGCGGGCGCGCGCGCGGCGGCGGCGTTCGAGACGTTCGGGTCGTTCCTCGAGGACAAGAAGGCGCGGGCGGCGGGCAACTACGCGGTCGGCGAGGAGTGCTACTCGGCGCTGCTGCGCGAGAAGGAGCTCCTCCCGTACACCGCGGCCGAGCTGCGCGAGCGCGGTCGCGAGCAGTACGACATGCTCGCGGCCGAGGCGCAGCGCCTGGCGAAGGAGATCGACGGTAGCGACGACTGGGTCGCGCTGCTCGAGCGGCTCAACAAGGTGCACGCACCGACGCCCGATGCGATGCGCGCTGAATACGAGGATTGGACCGAGCGGGCGCGCACCTTCCTCCGCGACACGGGACTCGTCACGCTTCCGGAAGGAGAGCGCTGCACCGTCGAGCCGTCGCCGCCCTTCCAGCGGCCGATCCAGGCGGTCGCCTCGTACAACGCTCCGCCCGCGTTCTCCGACGCGATGCACGGCCACTTCTTCGTGCCGTATCCCCCGGACGGCACGTCCGACGCCGAGGTGCAGAAGCGCATCGAGGGCAACTCGAGCGCGTCGATACCGACGACCGCGGTGCACGAGGCATATCCCGGGCACCACTGGCACATGATCATGCGCAAGCAGAACCCATCGCCGGTTCGCAAGACGTTCGGCACGTCCTATTTCGCGGAGGGATGGGCGCTGTACGCGGAGCGCGTCATGCGCGAACAGGGCTTCTTCGCGGACCCGCGCCACAGGCTCTATCAGTACGAAGCGACGATCTTCCGCGCCGCGCGCGTCGTCGTGGACACGAGCCTCCACATGGGCGAGATGTCGTTCGAGGACGCGGTGCGGTTCATGATGGCGAAGGCGAACCTCACCGAGCCGAACGCCCGGGCCGAGGTCGGGCGCTACTGTTCATGGCCGACGCAGGCGTCCTCCTACCTGACCGGCATGCTCGAGATCGTGGACATCAGGACGCGCCACCTCGCGCGCGGCGGACGGAGCGACACCGCGGCGCTCCGCGAGTTCCACAACGCGATCGCGCGGAGCGGCAACCTCCCGACGGCGCTGGCGGAGCGCGCGATCGCGCTGGCGGAGCGCGCGATCCCTTAGGCCGAGGCGCGGTCGCGTCGGCGGTGCGCGCCATGGCGTAGGCGCGCGATGGCGCGCCGCGAGGGCGGACCGCCTTGCGACGCGGGTCGCGCTGACGGCAAGCGCGCAACTGGCGTGGACCCGACGGACGAGAAGCCGAGGTCGTTCGCGAGCGAGCGGATCGCCGCTCGTGCGCCCCGTCGGCGATGTGGCGCTCTCCGGACCTGCCACTTCGAGCATCGTTGAACGGCGATCCCGCGCATAGCGGTAGGCCGCGTCCTGGGCGGGTCAGGCGGGGCCGTATCGGACATGCTCGGCCCGCCCTTTTGGGTTCAACGGGGCCGCGCCGACACCCGCGTCGTGCGAGGCTTGACCTATGGATGTAGCATGCGCGCGGCGAGCCGCGCGAAAAGCCATAAAGACAGCGGCCGCGAAGGTGTGTGTGTGTGATGCCTCGATCCATCTGGCGCGGGGTCGTCAGCTTCGGCATGGTCGCGATACCCGTGCGCCTGTACCTGGCGACCGAGAGCAAGTCGAAGGTCTCGTTCAACCTGCTCTGCCCCGAGCACAAGTCGCGGATCAAGAACAAGCGGTGGTGCCCCGAGGGCGACCACGAGGTCGAGTGGGGCGAGGTCCTGAAGGGCTACGAGTACGAGAAAGGCAACTACGTGATGCTGGACGACGAGGATCTCGATCGTCTTCCGCTGAAGAGCAGTAAGGCGATCGACATCGCCGGGTTCATCAAGGACGAGGAGCTGCCGGGTCCCGTCTACTACCAGAGCGCGTATTACCTCGAACCGGAGAAGACCGCGGCCAAGCCGTACGCGCTGCTGAAGAAGACGCTCGAGAAGACCAACCGGGTCGCGATCGCGAAGTTCGCGCTGCGCGATCGCGAGCGACTGGTCTCAGTGCGGTCGCTCGACGGCACGCTGCTGCTGAACACGCTCCACTGGCCCGACGAGATCCGGTCCACCGCGGACCTCGACCTTCCTGAGAAGGTGGAGGTCAATCCGCGCGAGCTGTCGATGGCGGAGAACCTCGTCGAGGCGATGGCGATGGACTTCGAGCCGAACGAGTTCAAGGACGAGTACAAGGAAGCCCTCGACCAGATCGTCGAGGCGAAGGTCGAAGGCCGAGAGGACCTCGTCGAGGCGCCGGAGCCCGAGGCCGAGACGACGGTCGTCGACCTCATGGCGACGCTGAAGGAATCGGTCGCGCGCGCGAAGGAAGGCGAAAAGGCCCGCGGGCGCTCCGGGCGAGGCGGCCGCGAATCGCTCGTACACGAGAAGCCTGAAACATCCGCGAGGGCGGAGAAGGCCGGGGGCGAGAAGTCCGAGAAGAAGGTGAGAAGGACGGTGGCCAAGGAGGCCGCGACAAGAACGGCGCGTCGCAAGGCGTCGTAACCGCTCCGCGTCGCCTCTATCCTCGCGCGATGCCTGGCGACCCGAGCTCGGCCGAGGGGCCGCGCCCGACGCTCATCGACGTGGCGACGGTCGGACGGCCCGGCCTGCCGCGCGCCATCGCACCCATGCGGCCCCGCCTGGCCGCCGACGCGTTCAACTCGCCCGACCACATCTTCGAGCTCAAATGGGACGGGATCCGCGCGCTCGTCGCGCGTGACGCCGCCGGCATCCGGGTCGTCGACCGCCACGGCGGCGACCTGCTCCCCCTGCTGCCGGAACTCGCCGACATGCACATCCCGGACGGCATCCTGCTCGACGGCGAGGTCATCGTCTGCGACTCGCGCGGCCGCCCGAGCTACGAACTCCTCGCGGAGCGGTTCCTGCGCGAGCGTCCTCCAATGCTGCCCGGGGCACGGCCCGCGGCCCGCCGGCGGGGGCCGCTGTTCGTCGCGTTCGACCTGCTGTATGACGATGGCCGGCCGCTGCTCTCGCTCCCGCTCGAGCAGCGCCGCGCCCGGCTCCTCGAGCGAGGGCTGCACGGGCCGATCGTGTTCGTCCCTGACCACCTCGAGGGCGATGGCGAGCCGTTCTTCGATGTAGTGGCCGAGTACGAACTCGAGGGGATGATCGCCAAGCGGCGCGACAGCCGCTACATCCCGGGCGCTCGTACGGGCGACTGGCTGAAGTGCCACGTGACGCCACGCAGCGACGTCGTGCTCGGCGGCCTCGTCGAGGACCGCGGCCGCGCCCAGACCGCCCTGTGCGGCGTGCGCGTGGGCGAGGAGCTCCTGTTCGCGACGGAGGCGCGTGTGCCGCCGCTCTACGCCGAGTGGCTTTCAGGAGCGACGCGAAGCTTCACGGCGGGCGCCTCCCCGTTCGCCGGCCCTGTCGCCGTCGGCGCGAGAACGCGCTGGCTTCGCCCGAGGCTCGTCGCGATCGTGGAGCACGAGGGTCACGCCGGCGGGGCGCTCGCCGACGCGCGCTTCCGCGGGCTGCGGTTCGACGGCCGCCCCGAGGACTGCCGGCGTGAGGAGCCCGTCGATGTGCCGGACGCGCCGGCGAGCCTGGGCCCCGAACGTCCACGGCTGGTCCTGCTGCGGAGCCTGCCCTTCCCGGTCGAGTAGCGCGCCGACTCGTCCGGGAGATGCCCGCCGCGCCTTCCGACGGTCGGCCCCCACGTGCCCAGGCGCCGCACCGTCCCTTCGGTCGAGAGAGCGCTTAGTTTGCGCGCGATCAGACCCCCGCACGGACCAGCGAGGGCGTAGCATTGAAAAAACCCCGGAGGCTGGTCTTGGCCAAGTTCGTCTTCGTCACCGGCGGCGTCACGTCCTCGCTCGGCAAGGGCATCACCGCCGCTTCCCTCGGCCGGATCCTCGCGTCCAGAGGCATCGCGATCGCCTCGCTCAAGATGGACCCCTATCTCAACGTCGACCCAGGGACCATGTCGCCCTATCAGCACGGCGAGGTCTTCGTGACCGAGGACGGCGCGGAGAGCGACCTCGACCTCGGGCACTACGAGCGTTTCATCGACCGCAACGTCACGCGGGCGTCGAACCTCACCACCGGCCAGATCTACAACGCGGTGATCGCGAAAGAGCGCCGCGGCGATTACCTCGGAGCGACGGTGCAGGTCATCCCTCACGTGACCAACGAGATCAAGGCGCGCATCCATCGCGTCGCTCGCGAGAGCAGCGCCGACGTCGTGGTGGTCGAGGTCGGCGGGACCGTTGGAGACATCGAGTCCCTTCCCTACCTCGAGGCGATCCGCCAATTCAGGAACGACGTCGGCCGGCGCAACGTCCTCTACATCCACCTGACGCTGCTTCCACGCGTCGCGACCGGCGAGCTCAAAACCAAGCCGACCCAACATTCCGTCAAGGAGCTGCGCTCCATCGGGATCCAGCCGGACGTTGTCGTCGCCCGCGCGGACGAGCCGCTCGACGACGAGCTGCGCGAGAAGATCGCGCTCTTCTGCGACGTCAAGCGCGAGAACGTCATCTCCGAGCCGGACGCATGGTCGATATACGCGGTCCCGCTGATGCTCGAGGAGACCGGCCTCGGTCGGATCATCGTCGAGGAGCTCGGGATCGAATGCGCGGAGCCCGACCTCAGCGACTGGCAGGCGCTCGTGGACCGGATCCGCGGGGCGCGCACGCCGCTGGAGATCGGCCTGGTCGGGAAGTACATCGAGCTCCAGGACGCGTACCTCTCTGTCGCCGAGTCGGTAAGGCACGCGAGCTGGGCGGCGGGCTGCGACGTGCGCATCCGCTGGATCGATAGCGAGAAGCTCGAGCGCGACGGGGATGTGGAGCCCCTGGTCGGTCTCGACGGTCTGGTGATCCCTGGCGGCTTCGGCTACCGGGGCATCGAGGGCAAGGTGCGCGCGGCACGCTACGGGCGCGAGCGCGCCGTGCCGACGCTCGGCCTCTGCATGGGAATGCAGTGCATGGTCATCGAGCTCGCGCGCACCGCGCTCGGCACGGAGGACGCCAACTCGACGGAATTCGACGCGTTCACCCCGAATCCCGTCATCGACCTGCTCCCCGAACAACGGGAGATCGGCGACAAGGGAGGCACCATGCGGCTCGGCGCCTACCCGTGCGTCGTCGATGTTGGATCCCGCGCGGGGAACGCCTACGGCCAGCCGATCGTCTTGGAGCGCCACCGGCACCGCTTCGAGTTCAACAACGCGTACCGCGAGCTACTGCGCTCTCACGGCATGCGCTTCACCGGTCTGTCACCCGATGGACGGCTGGTCGAGATCGTGGAGCTCGAGGAACATCCCTTCTACCTCGGGACGCAGTACCACCCCGAGTTCAAGTCCCGTCCCAACCGGCCGCATCCCCTCTTCGTCGCCTTCGTCGCGGCGGCGATGGCGAACGCGCGCGCGAGCGGTAGGCTGAAGACCGCGGCACCGATGCTGCAGGAGGCACGAGCATGAGATTGTTCCTGGACACCGCGGAATTCGACGAGATCAAGACCGGCGTGGACTGGGGATTCGTCACCGGGGCCACGACCAATCCGACGCTGATCATGAAGGCCGGTAAGGACCACGAGACCCAGGTCAAGCGGATCTGCGGGATCGTGGGCGATGTTTCCGCGGAGACCGTGACGGACAAGCGCGACGACCTCATCGTCGAGGGCCGCACCATCGCCTCCTGGCACCCGAACGTCATCGTGAAGGTCGCGATGACGCCGGATGGCGTCGCCGCCGGGAAGGTGCTCGCCGGCGAGGGCATCCGCATCAACGTCACCCTCTGCTTCACCGTGAACCAGGCGCTGCTCGCGGCCGAGATCGGCGCGTACATCATCAGCCCCTTCGTGGGTCGCCTCGACGACATCGGCGAGGACGGGATCGCCTTGGTGCGGGATATCGCGCTTGCGTACCGGCAACAGAACATCAAGACCAAGGTGCTGTCCGCGAGCCTGCGGCATCCGATGCATGTGACCCAGTCGGCGCTCGCCGGGGCGGACATCGGGACGATGCCGTTCAAGGTGATGGAGATGCTCTTCAAGCACCCGCTGACCGATGCGGGCATCGAGCGGTTCAAGGCCGACTACCGCAAGACGCAGGAGGCGCAGCCGGTCCGCAACCAGGCCGCGGAGGCGGCCGGCAAGAGCTAGCGGAGCCTCTTCCCGCTCCACCGACCGACCCCGTCGCGACCCAAGGCGCGGGTCCGCGATCGCGCCTCCGCACGGCAGGGCCGCATCAGGACAAGGTGTCCACGACCGTGGGCAAAGTCCTCACGTATAGCGGAAGTCAGCGCTTCCGTAAGGTCCCGATCACCGTCCACGGACGAAGGCGCGATGGCCGGACACTCAGCCACCGGACGTTGCCGATGGGCTGCACCGGCCTCCCCGCTCAGGGTCACCAGGAGTTCGACCGTGGGAGGAGTTATCAGCGCCGCGGCGGCTCGCCCACCACGAGATCGCGCACGTCGGCTGACCTGACCCCGCACAGGTCGAGCACGCACAGCGTGAGAGCGAGCGCGTCCGATTCGGCGCGGGTCGTCGCGTCGATGCGCCCGGTCTTCATGGCGAGGTCCGTCGCGTACAGCGTTTCGTAGGCGCGGGCTATCTCCGGACGGGTGACCCGGCGTGCGTGGGCCGACGCGCGGACGATGACGCCCGCCGAGGACCGGATCGCCTTGGCCATCCGGTCAGCGTCCTCATCCCGGCGCAGGGCGGAAGCGAACAGCATCACGCGGAACTGCCACACGAGGAGCGCAAGGATCGCCTGCGGCGCCTGACCGTCCGCGAGGAGGCGCTCGAGCTGGGCGATCGCCGCGGGTGCGCGGCGCTGGATCACCGCCCGGGTGAGCGCGAAGACGTCGGCCTCGACCGCCCCCGACACCAGGCGGGCCACGTCGGGAGCGTCGATCGTCTCGCCGCCGGCGTAGGCGGACAGTTTGGCGAGCTCGTTCTCGAGCCGCTCGGTGTCCGGTCCCACCGCACCCAGCGCCTGGACGGCGGCAGGCGTCAAGGACACGCGGTGCAGGCGCGCTCGCGACCGGGTCCAGCCGGACAGGGCCTCGGGCGCCAAGCGGCCGACACGCTCGACCCGACCGCCCGCGGCCAGCACCGCTTCCGGCAGGGCGCCGGCGGGGACTGCGACGCCACCCGCACGCGCGGACGGGCGTCCCGCGCGGCGCGGGCTCGCGAGCGGCTCGGATGAAACGAGGACGAGCGCGGTCTCTGGCGGAAACGAGGCGATGAAAACGTGATCGGTGAGGGCTTCGGCGTGGTCGACGACGACCACCCGGCGGTCGTCGACGGTCTCGAAGAGGCCCTGCGACTGCCCGCCGAAGGCGATCGCCGACGCAGGGACCACGCGCGCGTCGTGGCGGGTGAGGCCCAGCGCGTTCCCGAGGTCGGCTGTCGCCTGCCCTGCGAGGTCGCTGGGCGCCGACACGTCGCCGGCGAGGAGACCGCGGACGATCTCAGCGAGCCGGAGGCGCGTACGGAACGGATCCTCCCCGTGGAGCAGGAAGATCGTTCGCGTGGGTGTGGACGACGAGTCGCTGGCCATCTGGCTGGATCCCCACCGTCCCGTCCTGGTCGGTCCGATACGTCGCGATGCCGCGCAGCGCGGAGAGCGTCTCCGGCGTGGGGTGCCCGTACCGGTTGCCCGCGCCGACCGAGAGTACCGCGGCCTCGGGCCGGACCGCGGCGACGAGCGCCGCGCCGTACGGGCTCGCCGCCCCATGGTGCGGCGGCACGTAGACGCGCGCGGCCAGGCGCGCGGGCGACAGCAACAGATCGGCCTGCGCCTGGTCCGTCGCGTCGCCCATGAAGAGCATCGAAAAGGCGCCGAGCCGCAGCTGGAGAACGAGCGACGGCACGTCGACTCTCGGGTCGTCGTTCGGAGCGAGCGTCCTGATGCGCGCGTCGCCGAGCGCGATCTCCGCCCCGGCCCGGAGCGCGCGGCGCGGCACTCCGGCACGCGCGGCGGCCTCCGCCCACGTGGTGGCGAGGGTCCCCGCGTTCAGCCCCACCGGCTCCACCGCGAGCCCGATGTCGTACCGGTCGAAGAGCGCGACAAGTCCGTTGCCGTGGTCGGCGTGCGCGTGCGTGAGCACCACTACGTCGATGCGCCGCTGCCACGGAGGGAACGTCGCTCCAAGCTGGGCGAGGAGCCGCGAAGGGTCCGGGCCGCCGTCGACCATCGCGTAGTGGCCGCCCGCATCGATCAGAAACGCGTCGCCTTGGCCCACGTCGAGGGCAACGACCCGGATCGGCACCGGCGGTCCCCCCGCGGCGACGGCCGCGGTGACGGTCAGGGAGCCGAGCGCGGCAACCAGCGCCGCGGCCGCCGCGATGCGCCGCCAGGAGATCGGGCCGCCACCGGACCCACCGGCCAGCGCGACGCGGCGCCGGAACACGTTCATGCGACCCGACCCGGCCGCGCCCACACCCGATCGGTGCCTCGGCCGGGCGAACCGCCCACGCAGCGCACCGAGCGATCCGGCGAGGCGCCGGCGCGCCACCAGGGCCGCCAGGATCGCGCCCGTGGCGAGCAGGCCTGAAAGGAGCCCGCCCGGAACGCTGACCGACGCGCCCGGGATCCCCGCGGACGTCTCGACGACCCGCCGCAGCGACCAGGCGACGGCGAACGCCGCCACGGCGAAGGGCCTCGCCGCATCGAGCGAGAGGGCACCTACGGCGCTCGTGAGCGCCCCCGCGGCCATGAGCGGCGGGAACAGCGGCACCGCGAGCACGTTCGCCAGCGGCGAGACGAGCGAGAGACGTCCGAAGACGGCGACGATGACCGGTACGGTCGGGACGCTCGCCGCGAGGGTCGCCGCGAGCCCCTCGCGCAGAAGCGTGGGCGCCCTGTGGAACTGCTGCGCGAGGCGCGGTTGGAAGAGAAGAAGCCCCGCCGTCGCCCCGACGCTGAGCTCGAATCCCACGTCGCCGAGTACCTCCGGCGACACCACGATCATGCCCACGACGGCGGCGCACAGTGCGTTCGCGACGACCGCGCGCCGGCCGATGACCATGCCGAGCGCGGCGACGCTCCCCATCGCCGCGGCGCGCAGCACGCTGGGCGCGAGTCCGACAAGGACGCTGTAGACCCCGATCGCGAGCACCGTCGCGAGCGCGACGACAGGCGGACGTGCGCGCTCCCGCAGGACGATCGCCACGCTCGCCGCGACCAGGGTCATGTTGAAGCCCGAGATGGCCAGTAGGTGGGTCGTGCCGCTGCGCGCGAACGCCGCAGCGAGCTCGGGGCCGACGCTGGCCCGCTCACCGAGCACGATGCCGAGGACTATCCCGGCCTCGGGCTCGGGCACGAGGCGGCGCAGCGGCGCCGCCAGCGCCTGACGCAACTGGTCGAGCGGTCCGGCGTGCACGAGGTCGAAGTCGGGCGCGGGGCCGAACAGCGGCCTCGCCGCCATGAGCGCCGCCCCCACCGCGGTCGCGGCCCAGAGAAGCCGTCGCGGGCGGTCCGCGCTGGCGCTCATCAGCACCGTCGCTATGAGGCAGGCCGCGACCGCGAGCGATCGGCCCGCGAGGGCGCTGTGCGGCTCGAGCCAGGCGATGGCGGCGACCAGCAGCGCCGCGGGCAGGAGCGGCACGCGGAGCACGAAGCTCATCGCGTGGCGATCAGATCCTTGATGTCCGCGAAGACCCGCGCCGACACGATTCCGCGCGTCTGCAGCTCCTCGGTGCGCGCGAACGGCCGCTGCTCTCGGACCTGCACGATGCGCGCAGCGGTCGTCGGTCCGATCCCGCGTAGGGTCTGGAGCTCCGCCAGGCTCGCCTGGTTGATGTCGACCTTGTGCTCTGCGTCGCTGCCAGCGCTGCCCGCCGGGACCGCTTCCCCGGGCCGCGGCACGTAGATCCGCTGCCCGTCGCGGAGCGGTGCGGCCTTGTTCAACGCGAACAGGTCAGCCTCGCCGGTCATCCCGCCCGCGGCGAGCAGCGCGTCGAGCACGCGCGAACCCGCTGGCAACCGGACCAGTCCCGGGTGCGCGACGGCGCCGACGACGTCGACGACGACCGAGGTCGCCGGAGACGCCGAGGGCGTCTTCTCCTCGGTGATCGCGACCGGCGCGGGCTCCGGCGCCGCGCGCGCGCGGACCATCTGACCGAACAGAAGCCCGCCGACCGCGAGGACCGGCACAGCCACGAGGAGCGCACGACGCACGGTGGCAGCGTGCGCAGCCGCCGTGTGCCGGCGCCATCCCCCATTCGTGCGAACGCTGTCGTCCGTTGGTGCGCGGGGTGTCATCCGTTGGTGCGATAGCTCCCAGACACGCGAGCGTCGCTGGGTCGGGGATGACCTGGGCTAGCTCATGAACGACAGGACATCGTTCTCACCTCCGCGTCCTCCTGAGCCGACAGCACATCGTTCTCACTTCTGGACCCGGAAGCGACGCACGGTGACCCGGCGGCCTCGGTGATGCACGGTCAACTCCTCCCGCGCGAGGTCAAGGGTCGCGGTGACGTACTCGTGCACGCAGGATTCGGGGAGCTCGATCTCGCGACCGGGCACGCGCAGCAGGCGATCCCAGCGCATGAGCCGTATGAACTCGATCCGGCCGCGCCGCGGTAGCCGCCCTGGGATCTCGAACGCGGGATCGAGCAGCCGCGGTCGGAAGCCCACGCGGCGCGAAGCCTCGTCGGGGGTCGCGCCCTTGAGCGCGGCGTAGCGGTGGTGCGTGTCGTGGAAGCGCTCGAAGGCGGCCATCCGCCGCAGGAGATGACTGAGGTCGCGGAAGCGCTCGGTGCGGAAGAAGCGCTTGTCGAAAGTGTCGTTGTACTGCTCCACGGTGCCGTTCCGCCACGGCTCCGCGAAGGGAATGAACACCACGGTGACGCCCAGGGCCAGGCAGAGGCGCACGGTCGGGCCGAGGAGCCCGCCGCCCCCGGCGATGAGCCAGTTGTCGAGCTTGAGCCGACGGGGGATCCCGAGCCGGCGCCAGGCACGCAGCAGTCCGTCCGCGGTCGCGCGGTCGGCCTTCGAGGGCACCAGCTCGCTAGTGTCCTGACCCGCAATGGTCTTGAATATTGCGCCCAGCGCCGGTATCGTCTGCGCGATGGCGAACCGCCCGGCGCCGGCGCTCGCGCTCGCCGAGCAGGAGCGGACGGCGCTGCGCGCCTGGATACGCGCGGGGAC
>JBBPYG010000104.1:0-43705 GCA_038200085.1 Candidatus Limnocylindria bacterium
ACGAGCCCGCCGCCCACGAGCCCGCCGCCCACGAGCCCGCCGCCCACGAGCCCGCCGCCCACGAGCCCGCCGCCCACGAGCCCGCCGCCCGCGAGGCGCGCCCGTTCCGGGTGTTCCCGGCCGCTGGCCGCAAGGGCGGCGAGCGGCCCCATTCCGACGAGCGCGCCCCGCGCGTCGGCCCCGACGACGAGCGCGAGCGGCCCCGCGAGGTGCGTGCCGAGCCGGAGTGATCCTCCGCGGCCTCGCATGACGAGGCCGCGCGATGAACCGCGAGGTGGCCCGCGACGTATCGTTTGCGGGTCACTTCTGGAGTTCGCGTGGGGGTGATGCGGTGGGTCAGCTGACATATCGGTCGATCGCGCTGCTCGCGGCCGTCGCGCTCGTGCTCGCCGCATGCGCCGGCGGTTCGCCGGCTGGCCAGGGATCTGCGTCCGGCGCGCCGACGGGCAAGCCGGTCACCGGCGGCACCGTCACGATGGCGCTCGAGGACGATCCGATCAACTTTGACCCGCTGCTGTCCCGGGCGTTCATCGACCGCAACATCCACTACCAGATCTACGACGCGCTCGTCGGCATCGATGAGAACGGGAAGATCATCCCCCGTCTCGCGACGAAGTGGGACGTCGCGGCGGACGGCAAGACCGTGACGTTCACGCTGCGCACCGACGTCAAATACCACGACGGCATGCCCTTCGACGCGGCGTCGGTGAAGTGGAACCTCGACCGTTACCGGACGACGCCTGGCTCCCAGCGGAGCGGCGAGCTCGCGCCGATCGACAGCGTGGCCGTCGTCGATCCGGCCACGGTGAAGCTGAACCTGAAGGCACCCTTCGCGCCGCTGCTCGCCAGCCTCGTCGACCGCGCGGGCATGATGCTCTCGCAGAAGGCAGTGGAGGCGGGCGGCGCGGACTTCACGCGCAAGGCCTTCAAGGCCGGCACCGGCCCCTTCATGCTCACCGAGGCCGTCAAGGACGACCACATCACGCTCGAGCGCAACCCCAGCTGGTGGGGCAAGGACAAGGACGGCAACCAACTGCCGTACCTCGACAAGGTCATCGTCAAGCCGATCAAGTCGAGCGACGTGCGCTTCACCAACCTTCGCACGGGAGACGCGCAGGTCGCCAACAACATCGCCGGCAAGGACATCACGACCGCGAAGTCGGAATCGTCGCTCACGTATCAGGAGAAGCCGGCGTACTCGTTCCGCAGCATGATCCCGAACCGCGCGAAGGGCTATCTCTTCGAGGAGGCGCGGTACGTCAAGGCGGTGTCGCTCGCCGTCGACCGCAAGGAGCTCGTCGACAAGGGCTACTTCGGCCTCGGCGCCGCGGGCTACGGCACGATCGCCCCGCCGCACTTCGCCTTCGACCAGAACTTCAAGCCGTTCGAGAAGGCCGACCCCGACGCGGCGAAGAAGCTCGTGCAAGAAGTCGGCAAGGGACCGCTGACCTTCAAGTTCCTCGTCGCCAGCGGCGACCCCGCGACGCTCACCATCGCGCAGCTCATCCAGGCGCAGCTGAAGAAGGCCGACATCACGATGGACATCGAGCAGGTCGAGTTCGCCAAGATCCTCGATCTCCAGACGGCGCACACGTTCAAGGACATGACCTTCGTCGGCTGGAGCGGACGCGTCGACCCGGACGGCAACACCTACGACCACGTCTACACCGGGCGCCCGAACAACGACTCCTCGTACTCCAACAAGCAGGTCGACCAGCTTCTCGACCAGTCGCGCACGACGAACGACGAGGCCAAGCGGAAGGACGCCTTCCGCCAAGCGGAGAAGATCTTCGTGCAGGATGACCCGGCCCGCGTGTGGCTCGGCTTCGGCGCCGCACAGCTGCTCACGTCCAAGAAGGTCGTGGCGCCGCCGGTGTACCCCGACCAGATCGTCCGCTTCGAGCTCATGTCCATGGCGAAGTGACGCCGGGCTGACCGGGCACCGGCCACCGTGGGCACCTACATCGCGCGCCGACTGGTGCTCATGGTGCCCGTCGCGTTCCTCGTCTCGGTCATCGCGTTCGCGCTCCTCCGCCTGACGCCGGGCGACCCGGTGATCGTCTACGCCGGGGAGGAGCGCGATCCCGCGACGCTCGATGCGCTGCGGCGGGAGTTCGGGTTGGACCAGCCGCTGCCATCGCAGTACGTGACGTGGGTCACGCGCGCGGTGAGATTGGATTTCGGCCGGTCGATCCGGACGCGGCAGCCCGTCGCCGAGGCGATCGTCGAGCGCTTCCCCGCGACGCTCGAGCTCGGCGGCATCGCCCTCGTGCTGTCCATCACGGTCGGACTGGTGATCGGGACCCTCTCGGCCCTTCGCAGGAACTCGCCGCTCGACCTCGCCGCGAGCGGCTTCACGCTGGCGGGCGTCTCCCTGCCGAACTTCTTCCTCGGCCTGGTGCTGATCCTCGTGTTCGGGCTGGCGGTGCGCCTGTTCCCGCCCGGCGGCTACACCGCGTTGAAGGACGATGCGGTCGACAACCTTCGCCATTTGGTGCTGCCCGCGGTGACGCTCGCGACCGCGAGCATGGCCGTCAACCTGCGGCAGGTGCGCTCGAGCCTGCTCGACGTGCTCGGCCAGGAGTACATGCGGACGGCGCGCGCTAAGGGCCTGCGCGAGGCCGTGGTCGTCGCCCGCCACGCGCTCAAGAACGCGCTGATCCCCGTCGTCACGATCTTCGGTCTCCAGGTTGGAGCCATCCTCGAGGGAGCGGTGATCACCGAGCAGGTCTTCTCGTGGCCGGGCGTGGGCAAGCTCGCGGTCGACAGCATCGCCGGTCGCGACTATCCCGTCGTGCAGGCGATCGTGCTGCTCTCGGCCCTGTCGTTCATGTTCACGACGCTCGTCGTCGACGTCCTCTACGGGATCCTCGACCCGCGGATCTCCTACGGACGGCGCGCCGCATGAGGGAGTTCGCGCGGCGCAACCCGCGGATCATCGTCGGCGGGACCCTCGTGGCGCTCCTCGTGTTCGCCGCGATCTTCGCGCCGGTCATCTCGCCGTACGACCCGACGGCCGCAGATCCCTCGGTGTCGCTCGAGGGTCCCAGCGCGCAGCACTGGCTCGGGACTGACGACCTCGGCCGCGACGTCCTCTCGCGCACGATCTGGGGGTCACGGATCTCGCTGTCGGTAGGACTCATCGCGGTGGGCATCGGGCTCGCGATCGGCGTGAGCCTCGGACTGCTGGCGGGCTACTTGGGTGGCGCGTTCGACCTCATCGCGATGCGGGGCATCGACGCGCTCCTGGCCTTCCCGGCGCTGATCCTGGCCATCGCGATCACCTCCGCGCTCGGCCCACGGATCGAGAACGCGATGATCGCGATCGGAGTGGTCGCCGTCCCGTTATACACGCGGCTGACGCGAGGCCAGGTGCTCAGCATGCGCGAGCGCGAGTTCGTCACGGCCGCCCGCACCGTGGGAGCGACGCCGTTCCGGATCGTCGCGCGCCACATCTTCCCGAACATCACGAATCCGCTGGTCGTGCAAGCCACGCTGTCGATCGCGTTCGCGATCCTGGCGGAGGCGTCGCTGTCCTTCCTTGGGCTCGGGGCCCAGCCTCCCGCTCCCACGTGGGGGTTCGACATCAATTACGGGCAGCGCTACCTCTCCAATCTCAAGTGGTGGATGAGCGTGGGGCCCGGGCTGGCCATCTTCGTCGCGGTGTTCGCCTTCAACTTCCTCGGCGACGCGCTCCGCGACGCTCTCGACCCGCGCCTGCGCCGGAGCGTGTGACGCCCGGCGGGCTCGGCGGGGACCCTCCGGACGACGGACGTTCCGGAGGGCGCGGGCTTCCGACCGGCACAGTGACCTTCCTGTTCACCGACATCGAGGGTTCGACGCGGCTTTGCACGAGCTCGGCGACGCGTATGCCGACGCACTGGCCGAACACCGCGCCGCCCTGCGCAAGGCATTCGCGGCACATGGAGGAGTCGAGGTCGACACGGAGGGCGATGCGTTCTTCGTCGCGTTCGCGCGCGCTTCGGACGCGCTCGCTGCCGCGGCGGAGGCGCAAGGTTCGCTCGGTGGCCGGATCCGGGTGCGGATGGGCGTGCACACCGGCGAACCGGTGCTGACGGACGAGGGCTATATCGGCATCGACGTGCACCGCGCGGCGCGCATCGCCGCGGCCGGCCACGGCGGCGCTCGTCGCTTCGACGATCACATCGACGATCGGCGTGCGCGATCTCGGCGAACTCAGCGATCGCGCTGCGCTGCTGGTGCTCGACAACTTCGAGCACCTGCTCGATGCCGCATCCACCGTCGGGAAGATCTTGAGCGCCGGGTCGCGCACGAAGGTGCTTGCGACCAGTCGCGCTCCCCTGCGCATCGATGGCGAGCGCGAATATCCGGTCGAACCGCTTCCGGACACCGACGCACTCGTCCTGCTCCCCGAACGCGCGCGCGCCGTGCGGGCCGATTTCATGCCCGACGCCTCGACGCTCGAGATCTGCCGCCGGCTCGACGGATTGCCGCTCGCGCTCGAGCTTGCGGCCTCGAGGCTGCGCTCGCTCGGCTCCGCCGCCCTGCTGGAACGCCTGGGACGGCGGCTTCCGGTCCTCACCTCTGGTCGCCGCGACGCCCCCGGGCGGTGGCGCTCGCGGAAACGGCGGTCGGCCAGTGACCTGGCCGTCCGATCGAGCGGCCGTCCGACGGCTGATGCGGCTCCCGCCGGGCCCGCCCCGGCAGGGCGCTGGCCAATTGTTCGGGATTTGACGGTGGCGGTGTTGCCCCGAGTCTGTTGCGCATTGCGTCGCGGCGTAGTCTCGCCACATACCAATAGCGAAAAAGAGAGGTACCACAACAATGTCCAGCTCAGCACTCCAGCAGGTGATCCGCCGCGCCGTCTCCGACGCCTCGTTCCGCCAGCAGCTCCAGGCCAACCCCGCCTCGGCCCTCCGGGGCTTCGACCTCACGGCCGACGAGTCGGCCGCCCTTTCGAGCCGTGACCCCGGGCGCCTCGCGGCGTTCGGTGTCGACCAGCGCATCAGCAAGGCCTTCAGCCTCGGCGGCGCCGGGATCGGCTCCGACGCCACGACCGACGTCCCGAACTCCACCGGCGGCGTGACGCGGCTCGAGATGGAGCCAGGCGACGCCACCCGCCTCGCCGTTCACGACAGCGGGAGCGCAGGGTCCGGCGCGACGAACGCCTTCGACAGCGGCAACGCCGCATCCGGCGCCACGAACAGCCTGGACAGCGGGATCGTCGGCTCCGGCGCCACGAACACGCTCGACAGCGGGACCGCGGGTTCGGGAGCGACGAACACCCTCGACAGCGGCACCGCCCTCTCGGGCGCGACGAACACCCTCGACAGCGGCTCCGCCGGCTCGGGCGCGACCGACGTGCTCGACAGCGGCAACGCCGCCTCCGGTGCCGCCCCGGCGTGGCACGATGACCCGCAGCCCGTCGCTGCGACCTCCGACTCCAGCGCCCCGGCGTGGCGCGATGACGCGCAGCCCCTCGCGGCTTCCAGCGACGCCTCGGGCTCGGCCAGCGCGGTCCACGACGTGGCCCCGTCCGACCTCTCTCTCGGCGCGGAGGACGACGCGCCGCTCGGATCGCTGAGCGCCGTCCACGACGTGGCGCCGGTGGACCTCAGCTCCGACAGCATCGCCGCGACCGGCGGCCACGACGGACTCGAGTCGATCAGCGTCGATGGCGACGTCGACAGCGGCGCCTTCGACCACAGCCAGATCCTGCACCCGAACGAGCCCCAGTAAGGGGCGCGGACCTCGATGCGAAAAGGGCCCGGCACGATGCCGGGCCCTTTTTTTCGCGCCCGCTGTGACGCGCTCGATCGCGAACGCGGATCGGGCCCGCGCGGGCGTCAGAGCTCCTTGCCGAATTCCACGGTCGGCTCGCGCCGGTAGCCGAGCGCGTCCCAGAACGCCATGGCGTGTTCGTTGTCGTCCCACACGATCAGGTTCAGCTTCGGGCAGCCGAGCTCCCGCAGCCGATCCTCGATCCTGGTCACGAGCGCGCGACCGATGCCGCCGCGACGGCGATCGGGATCCGTGGCCACGTGGTAGAGCCAGCCGCGCCGGCCGTCCCACCCGGCGAGCGCGGAACCGACGATGCGCCCATCGTCCTGCGCGAGCAGGAACAGGCCCTCGTTCCTCTCCGCGAAACGGGCCAGGGAAGCCGCGTCGTCGCCCGGCCGGATGCGCAGTCCGCAGCGCGTCCAGAACGCCAGCAGTGCATCCGCATCCGAAGGAACGAATGCGCGGATCTCCACCGCTGACATACTGCGACCCATGCGCGTGGGGCTGTTCGACGTGGAGATCTTCAGCGACGGCACGTTCAAGCTCGACGGAGGTTCCATGTTCGGCGTCGTGCCGAAGGTGCTCTGGGAGCGCCACAAGCCGGCCGATGAGCGCAACCGGATCACGATGGATATGAACTGCCTGCTGATCCGCGACGCCGACGGGCACGTCGTCGTCGTCGAGACGGGCGCCGGACCGAAGCTCACCGACCGGTCGCGCGACATCTACGGCATCGAGCGCCCGCCCGCGCTCCTGACGGAGTTGGCGGCCCGCGGAGTGAAGCCCGAGGACGTGACGCTGGTGATCAACACGCACCTTCATTTCGACCACTCCGGGGGCAACACCTTCCGCGACGGCGACCGGCTCGTCGCCACGTTCCCGCGAGCCACCTACGTCTTCCAGCGCACCGAATGGGAGGATGCGATGCATCCGAACGAGCGCACCCGCGGCTCGTACTTCGCCGATGACTACGCGCCGCTCGAAGCTGCCGGGAAGCTGGAGCTGGTCGACGGCTCCGTCGAGATCCTCCCCGGCATCCGGCTCGACCAGGTCCGCGGCCACACCCGCGGAACGCAGACCGTCCGCGTCATCGGCAAGGAGACGCTCTTCTTCTGCTCCGACTTCATGCCCGACCGCGCGCACCTGCCGCTGCCGTGGATCCCCGCGTTCGACCTCTTCCCACTCGATACGCTGGAGGCGAAGCGCACGATCCTGCCGCGCGCCGCCGAGGAACGGTGGATCGTCGGCTTCACGCACGACGTACCGCGCTTCGGGCGCATCTCCGCCGCCGACGGCAAGTACACGTACGCAGAGCTGCCCGCCGGCCAGGAGCGGTGATCGGGCGCGAGCCGCTTTCGTCCGTGGATCTGCCCCGCACGGCGTCGACCGTCATCGTCGGAGGCGGCATCGTCGGGGCCGCCGCCGCCTTCTTCCTCACCGAGCGCGGCGAGCGCGACGTCCTTCTCCTAGAGCAGGATCGGCTCGGCGCCGGCTCGACCGGCGGCGGGCTGGGCGGGATACGCCATCAGTTCGCCGACGAGCTCGATGTCCGGCTCTCGCAGCTCGCGTCGCGATTCTGGCGCGAGTTCGAGGATCGGACGGGCGCGCGCCACGACTTTGAAGAGCGCGGCTATCTGTTCGTGGCGGAGACCGGCGAGGGCCTGGAGCAGCTCCGCGCGCCGCTGCCGCTTTACGAGAAATGCGGTCTGCCTGTGGAGATGCTTGACCGCGTCGCGATGCGTGAAGCGGTGCCAGGGATGCGCGTGGACGATCTCGTCGGCGGCCGGCTCTGCGCGCGAGACGGCTACGGCGATCCGCTGAGCGCCCTCGCTGGCCTCTCCGCCGCCGCGGTGCTCGCCGGCGCGCGCGTCGAGGAGGGCGTTGCCGTGGAGCGTCTCGTGCGCGACGGCGAGCGGGTGACGGGGGTCTCCACGGCCCGAGGCGACGTCTCGGCCGAACGCGTGCTCGTGGCGACCGGGTGCTGGACCGCGGCACTCTGCGCGACCGCCGCCGTCGCCGTCCCCATATGGCCCTACCGCCGGTCGATCATGGAGGCCGGGCCGTACCCTGCGCTCGCGAGGATCCCGCTGGTGGTCGAATGGGAGTCGGGGTTCCACTTCCGCCCGAAGGGGCAGTACCAGCGATTCGCCATGCCGAACCTCACCGCGGATGGAGGGATCGAGAAGCGCCCCGGGTCGCCGCCCGGCTCGTCCGCGGCGCTCGACTTCCCGCCGCTGGAGGTGCCGGCGTCGCTGGAGCCGTGGGTCAAGGCAAGAGCCGCGTGGCGTCACCCCGCGTTCGCCGACATCCGGATCGCGAGGTCCTGGTCGTGTTTCTACGAGATGACGCCCGACGACCATCCGATCGTCGGGCGCGTTCCGGGCGTCGAAGGTCTCGCCATCGCCGCGGGGTTCTCGGGGCACGGCTTCATGCACGCCCCCGCGACGGCGCAGCTCGTCACCGAGGAACTGCTCGACGGTCGCGCGCGCACGCTCGACATCGGCGACCTGTCCCTCGACCGCTTCATCGAGGGGCGCCACGCCTTCACGCCGACCGTGCTCTGATGCGCGTCCGGCGCACCAGCCTGCTCGCGGGCGCCCGCGGGGCCGTCGGCCACGTCGTGATCGTCGACGTGTACCGCGCGTTCACGACAGCGGCGTTCTGCGTCGCGGCCGGGGCGCGCGAGATCGTCCTCGTCGCCTCGGTGGAGGAGGCCATCCGCCTGCGCGACGCTGACCGCCATGCGGTCGTCTCCACCATGCCGATCCCTTTCCTCACGGGCGAGGTCGGTGGACGCCCTGTCGACGGCTTCGACGTGGGCAATTCGCCGTCCGCGATCCGTTCGCTCGACCTCTCCGGACGGCGCGTCATCCAGAGGAGCAGCTCGGGTACGCAGGGCGTGGTGGCGGCGACGGACGCGGACGAGATACTCCTCGGCAGCTTCGTCACCGCATCCGCGACGTGCCGCTACCTCGCCGCCCGGACGGAGCAGGTGACGATCGTGGCGATGGGGGACGAGGGTCTCCGCCCTGCTCAGGAGGACGAGGCGTGCGCCGCGTACCTCGAGGGTCTCCTGCTGGGCCGGCCGGTCGAGCGCCCGCCCGCGCTGCTGCTGCGCTCTGACTGGGAAGACCGCCTGTGGCCAGACTGGTTCCCCCGAAGCGACGCGGAGCTGGCGTGTGACGTGGACCGCTTCGACTTCGCGCTGCCCGTTTCCCGGGAGGACGGACTGCTCGTCGCGCGCCCGGTCCGCTGCTGACGACGGCCCTCGAGGCGCTCCTCGGGCCCGATCGGCTCGCTACCCGCCACGGCGGCGGCTGTCGAGGCGCCGTTCGCCTCGGCTGGGAAGCGTGAAAGAGGCCCGTCGGCGCCCCTTGCAGGGATGATCCCCGCCTCGGGTCAGCCGGTACGATTCGCGGCGTGCCCATTCGCGTCTTCCTGACGGGCATCACGGGCTTCGCTGGCAGCCACCTCGCCGAGCGTTTTCTCGCCGACGGCCACACGGTCGACGGCCTCGCCCACGAGGCCGCACCGCACCGCAATCTCGCCGCCGTCGCTGCCCGCATCCGGATCCATGCTGGTGACCTCGAGGACCGCGCCGCGCTCGACGTCGCGCTCCGGGCCGCGCGGCCGGACGTCGTGGTCCACCTCGCCGCCCAGGCCGTCCCGACCCACGCCGCCGCTGACCCGCTCGGCACGGTGCGCCTGAACGTCCTCGGGACGGCCGTGCTCCTGGACGCGCTCGTCACGCACCCGGATGCGCGCCTCGTCTACGCCTCCAGCGCAGACGTGTACGGGGCGCCGGACTCGATCCCTGTGGCCGAGGAGGTCGCGCCCCGCCCGCGCAACGTGTACGCGGCCACCAAGGCGGCGGCCGAGGCGCTGGTCCGCGAATTCGGCGACCGTGGCCGGAATCCCACGGTCATCCTCCGCGCCGCCAACCAGAATGGCCCACGGCAGAGCCCCGAGCTCGCGGCCTCCGGTTTCGCGCGCCAGATAGCGCTCGCCGAAGCGGGGCTCGGGCTGCCGGTGCTGCGCCACGGCCGGCTCGACGGGCGCCGGGACTTCGTGGACGTGCGCGACATGGCTGCGGCCTATGCCGCGGCCGCGCGGCTATCGCCCGCCGCGACCGAGACTTACAACGTCGGCACCGGGCGTGCGGTGCCCATCTCCGAAGTGCTCGCCGTCCTCGTCGGTCTCGCGCGCCTGGAGATCCGCACCCTGCTCGATCCCGATCGCGTGCGGGGCGGCGAGCCGGCCGAGCTGGCTCTCGACGCGAGCCGCTTCCGAGAACGAACGGGTTGGCGGCCGACGATCAGCCTCGAAGAGTCGCTGGCGGATACGCTCGGATACTGGCGGGCGCAGACCGCCCGGGAAGCGGCCGGATCGCTTCTCGGGAGCGCCGGGCGAGTGGAAAGGGTGGACGGCTGAGGGATGCCGAAGATCGTGTTCGGGACCGACGGCTGGCGAGCGAGGATCGCCGAGGAGTACACCTTCGACGCGGTCCGCGTATGCGCGAACGCGGTGGGTGAGTGGGTCGCGCGGCAACCCGACGGTCCGTCGCGCGGCGTCGTCATCGGCTTCGACCGGCGCTTCGCGTCCGAACACTTCGCCGCCGCCGCGGCGGAGGTGGTCGCGGCGCACGACGTGAACGTGCACCTGGCGTCCGCCGCGGCGCCGACGCAGACGTTCTCGTGGGCGACGATGCGGCGCAACGCGAAGGCGGGGATCGTGATCACCGCGAGCCACAACCCCTGGCCCGACAACGGATTCAAGGTGAAGGCCGAGACCGGCACGTCCGCGGCGCCCGAATTCGTGGCCGAGCTCGAGGCGCTGATCCATCCGATCGAGAACACGCCCGAAAAGGTCGCGCGCGTCCCTCTCGACGAAGCCAAGCGGCGCGGCCGCGTCGACGTCTTCGATCCGGCGCCGGACTACCTCGCGCACGTCGGCGAGCTGTTCGATCTCGAGGCCTTCCGCGGGGCGGGCTACACGGTCGTCTGCGAGCCGATATACGGCTCCGCGTCGGGCTACTTCCCGCGTCTCATCGGCGGCGGAAAGACGAAGGTCATCGAGCTGCACAGCGAGCGAAATCCCTATTTCGGCGGCGTGAACCCGGAACCGATCCCGCCGAACATCGATGAATTCCTCGCCCGCATCCCGATCGAGGGCGCGGACGTCGGGCTCGCGGTCGACGGCGACGCCGACCGCGCGGGTCTCGCCGACGAGCGGGGGAAGTTCGTGACGACGCTCACGATGTACGCCCTGTTGATGTGGTATCTGCTCGAGGTCCGCAAGCTGCGGCAGCCCGTCGTGAAGACCGTGAACATGACTTCCATGGCCGACCGCCTCGGCGAGAAGTACGGCGTGCCCGTGCACGAGGTGCCGGTGGGGTTCAAGTACATCGCCCCGAAGATGCAGGAGACCGGCGCGATGATGGGGGGCGAGGAGTCGGGCGGATTCGGTTTCGCGATGCACATGACCGAGCGCGACGGCGTCGTGGCGGATCTCTTCTTCCTCGACTTCATGCTCCGCACGAAAAAGCGCCCGTCGCAGCTGATCGCGGAGCTGATGGACATGGTGGGACCCTCGTTCTACCTCCGCCGGGACGTGCGCTTCGATGCCTCCGCCTACCCCGCGGAGAAGCGGCGGATCATGGCGACCCTGGGTGGGGAGTCGCCGAAGACGCTCGCCGGCCACGCCGTCGCGAAGGTCGTGCAGCTCGACACGAAGGACGGCACGAAATTCTTCCTCGACGACGGATCGTGGCTCCTGGTCCGGCTCTCCGGCACGGAGCCGCTGGTGCGCGTCTACGCTGAGACGAAGGCCGACGGTGAGCTCGCGCCGCTCCTCGATGAGGGAACGAAGATCGTGAAAGAGGCAAGTTGATGGACGCGGGACCGATCGCATCGATCGAGAAGATCAAGGCCGCCGATCCGGGCGGGATGCTCCAGCGGATCAAGGACCTGCCGATGCAGGTCAAGGACGCCTGGCGGATCGCGCAGGGCAGCGAGGTGCCGGCGGAATTCCGCGGGGCCAGGAACATCACGGTCCTTGGGATGGGCGGCTCGGCCATCGGCGGCGAGTTCGCTGCGGCGCTGCTCGCCGACGAGCTCACAGTGCCGATGAGCGTCCACCGGGACTACGGCCTTCCTGCGTACGTCGGGAAGGATTCGCTGGTGATCGCGTCGTCATATTCCGGCAACACCGAGGAGACGCTGTCCGGATTCGAGGAGGCTCGCGGCCGCGGCGCCCGCGTACTCGCGATCACGACCGGCGGCAAGCTCGCGGCGGCGGCGAAGGCCGCGGGGTTCCCGGTCGTCTCCTTCCAGTACCAGGCGCAGCCGCGCGCCGCGCTGGGGTACTCCCTCGCGCTGGTCCTGGGCCTGGTCGGCAAGCTCGGCTTCGCCAGCGACCAGACGACGGTCGTCGAGGGCGCGCTCGGCGACCTCGCCAAGCTCGAAGGCAGACTCGACGAGAACGCCGCGACGAACGAGGCGAAAGCGCTCGCGCTCGAGCTCTCCGGACGGGTCCCCGTGGCCTTCGGCGCCGGCGTCATGGGCGTGATGGCGCGCCGCGTAAAGGACCAGTGGAACGAGAACGCAAAGAACTGGGCAGCGTTCGACGTCATGAGCGAGCTGAACCACAACGCGGTCGTTGGCTTCCCGAACCCTCCCGTGGCCAAGGAGGCGCTGACCGTCCTGCTGCTCCGCAGCGCGCGCGACAACGCGCGGCACAAGGTGCGCTTCGACGTGACGGCGGAGCTCCTCGACCGGGCCGGGATCGCGCACAAGACTCTCGAGTTCCCGGGCGCCTCGGCGCTCTCCGAGGTCCTCCAGATGGTGCTGTTCACCGACCACGTCTCCTTCTACATCGCGCTGCTGAACGGCGCGGACCCCTCGCCGGTGAAGTCGATCGACTATCTCAAGGACCGGCTCGCCAAGGCGTAGCGACGGAGCGCGCCAACAATGACGGCGTTCGCGTTCTGTCCGCGCGACGGCACGAGGCTCGTGCCGACTCGCATCGACGGCCGCGACCGTCCGGCGTGCCCGCGGTGCGGCTTCGCCGATTTCCACCACGTGCAGATCGGCTCGAACGCGATCGTCGAGCGGGACGGCGAGGTGCTGCTGCTGCGGCTCAACTACGGCCCGCGCAGCGGTCACTGGGCGCTGCCGGGCGGACTCGTCGAGAACGACGAGTCGATCGAGGGCGCGGCCGTCCGCGAGACGCGAGAGGAGACCGGGTTCGACGTGAGCCTCGACGGCCTCCTTACGACATGGATGCGGCCGGCGTTCGGCATCGTCGTGGTCACGTACCGCTCGCACATCGTCGGCGGCGAGCTGCACGTGGCGCTGGACGAGGCGTCTGAGGGCTCTTTCTTTCCGAAGGGGTCGCTCCCGCCGCTCGCCGAGATCGCGTGGCCGTCGACTGCCGCCGGGCTCGACGCGTGGAAGACCTTCGAGCCCGCGCGGCCATGAGCGGCGTCTGGACGTGGGAGCTCTACTACCCGGACGCAGCGGCGACCGGCATCCCCCTGGCGCGCTGCCGCGTCGACCCCGGCGATGTGCTCTGGTCCCACGCAGCGCCCGAGATCCTCGCGGTCACCGTGCGCGAGGGCGACGACCGCGTTGTCGCGCGCGGCGAGCGGCTGCGCAGGACCGGGCCGTACCTGCCTATGACGCGCCTCCGCCGGATCGGCGACAAGGTGCAGCGGGAGGACCGCTGGCCCGTCGAGCAGGACCTGGGGTGCGTGGTCGTCCTTCCAGGCGGGGAGGCGGGCATCCTCAGGGCGTGGTGGAACGCCCCCGACGGCTCATCCTGGCGATGGACCGTCGAGTTCTCGAACGCCCGGTGAGGCAGCGGCCCCGCCGTATACTTCGGCCGTTCCAGACGACGGGGCAGCGTCGGAACAGGGGAGGGTCCACATGCATTCGAGCCTCATCTCCATGGTCGAGAAGGCGAAGCGGTATTCCACCGAGCCTGAACGGATCCGCTTCGAATCCCTCGAGGTGGGCTTCCGCGGAAACAACGGATCGCACACCGTCGGCCTCTCAGGAGATGAATGGCATTGCCAGTGTGACCACTTCCAGTCGCACCGCCTCTGCGCGCACGTCATGACCCTTCAGCGCATGTTCTCCGCGCACCTTCCCGAGAACCTCCGCTACACGCAGGAGCACGTCCCCGCCTGACCCCCGCGGCACTCGCCGATCCCGCGCACAACTGAAGACGCAGTCTCTGGAGCGAAGCCGGTGAGATTCCGGCAGGGTCCCGCCACCGTGATGGACCAGACGCGTCCGAACTCGGGTCGCCTCCAGTCGCTGCAACGGCCTACACGCCTTCGCGTGAAAGGGGTGAGCCATGCGACTGTTGCGCCGCACGCTCTTCGCCTCCCTCGGTCCCCTCGCCGTCACCCTCCTGCTCTCGTGCGGCGCCCCCACGCCGCCCGCCGCCGCGGGTCCGAGCGTCGCCGCTTCGATCGATGCGTTCCCGCGCACCGTCGTGGACTTCCAGGGGCGCGGCGTGACGCTCGACCGCGCGCCCGAGCGCATCGTGTCGATCGGCCCGTCCAACACCGAGTTCCTCTTCGCGCTGGGCGCGGGGGACCGCGTCGTCGGCGTCGACGACTTCTCCGACGAGCCGGCGCAGGCGAAGGTCAAGGACAAGGTCGGCGGCGTGAAGGTCAGCCTCGAGACGGTGACGGCGCTTCATCCCGACCTCGTCGTCGCGACACGCTTCACTGACGGAACGATCGAGCGCCTCGTCGACGTCGCCCCAGCGGTCATCGTCGTCGATCCGCAGGGCGTCGCGGACGTGGGGCGCACCGCGACGCTCCTGGGGCGGGCGCTCGGTACCGACGGGAGTGCGCTCGCGGCGCGCATCGACGCGAAGGTCGCGGCCGTGCGGGCGAAGACCGCGGCGGCCGTCAAGCCCCGCGTCCTCCACGAGGTGGACGCCTCCGATCCGACCCGGCTCTTTACCGTCGGTCCCGGGTCGTTCATCGCGGATCTGATCGAGATCGCCGGCGGGACCAACGTTGCCGCCCGCACCACGAGTCCATATCCGCAGCTGTCGCTCGAGGAGATCGTCCGTTCCGATCCGCAGGTCATCGTCCTCGGCGATTCCGACTACGGCGTGACCGCGGCGCAGGTAGCCGCGCGGCCGGGATGGTCATCGCTCAGCGCGGTGAAGGAGCACCGCGTGTTGGGCATCTCGGGCAGCCTCGTCAGCCGCCCCGGGCCGCGGCTCGGCGAGGCCGCCGAGGCGTACGCGCGCCTGCTCCATCCGGAGCTGTACTGACCGGGCGCAACACCACCGCCCTCGCCGTCCTGGCGGCCGCGCGCCTGCTCCATTCGGAGCTGTACTGACCGTGCGCTTCGCCACCGTTCTCGCGGTCCTGGCGGCCGCGCTCGTGGCGAGCCTCGCGGCGGGCGTGCTCGTGGGGGCCGTCTCGATCGCGCCATCCGACGTGCTCGCGGCGCTCGGTGGTGCCGATGGCCCCTCGGCCACGATCGTGCGCGACCTCCGGCTGCCCCGCGTCCTCGCCGCCGCCCTCGTCGGCGGCTCGCTCGCGGTCGCGGGCGCGATGCTCCAGGGGCTGCTGCGCAACCCGCTCGCCGATCCATACGTGACCGGGACCTCGGCGGGCGCCTCGCTCGGTGCGGTCGGCGCCATCGCCCTCGGCGGCGCCGCCGCCGCGCCGATCGTGCCGTTCGTCGCGTTCGCGGGCGCGCTCGCCGCCGCGGCCGCGGTCTGGCGCATCGCGCGGATCGGCGGGCGCACGACCGTGCTGACGGTGCTTCTCGGCGGGATCGTGCTCACCTCGTTCGCCGGCGCGGCGATCACGCTGCTCCTGGTCGCGAACGACCGCCTCGCGCTCCGCGCCGGCACCGTGGTCGACCTCCTCGTCGGAGGGATCCGCGTGACCGACCGGACCGAGCTGGTGCTCGCGGGCGCCGTCGTGGCCGCCGGCGTGGCATCCGCGCTCATGCTCGCCCCGCGGATCGACGCATACGCCTTCGGCGAGGAGACCGCCGCCACGCTCGGCGTGGATCCCGCGCGGACGACGACCGCGATCCTCGCGGCGACGGCCCTGCTCGCGGGGGCGGCCGTGGCGCTCGCGGGTCTGGTCGGCTTCGTCGGACTCGTGGTGCCGCACGCGCTGCGTGGGATCGTCGGCGCCACGCACCGCCGCCTCATCGCCGCGAGCTTCCTCGCAGGCGCCGCCGCGCTCGCCCTCGCCGACCTCGGCGCGCGCGTCGTTCTCGCCCCGGCCGAGCTCCCCGTCGGCGCGGTCACGGGACTCGTTGGCGGCCCGTTCTTCCTCGCGCTGCTGGTGCGCTCGGGCGCCCGGTGACGCGCTTGGAAGCGCGTGGCCTGCGGGCGGGGTACGGCGACCGACAGGTGCTGCGCGGCGTCGATCTCGCGCTCGATGCACCGTCCATGACGGCGCTGATCGGGCCTAACGGCGCGGGGAAATCCACGCTGGTGCGCTGCCTCGCGGGGCTGCTCCCACCGTCCGCGGGGTCGGTGCGCCTGGATGGGGTGGAGCTCGCGCGGCTCGGACGCCCCGCGATCGCGCGTCGCATCGCGGTGGTGCCGCAGCTATTCGAGACGCTCTTTCCGCTCACGGTCGAGGAGGTGGTCGGCCTCGGCCGCGTGGCCAGGCTCGGCGCCTTGGGGCGGGCGCGCCCGGAAGACCGGCGCGCCGTGGCCGAGGCGACCCTCGATCTGGGTCTCGGGCCGCTCGCGGCTCGCCGCATCGATTCGCTGTCGGGAGGCGAGCGGCAGCGGGCGGTGATCGCGATGGCGCTGGCCCAGGAAGGTGACGTATTGCTCCTCGACGAGCCGACGGTGCACCTCGATCCGGCGCACCAGCGCGCGACACTCGCGCACATCGCCCGTCTCGCCGCTTCCAGGCGTCTCGTCGTCATGGCGGTGCTGCACGACCTCAATCTCGCCGGAGCGATCTGCGACCGGGTCGTGCTGTTGTCCGATGGCCAGGTCGCATCCGACGGCCCTCCCGCCGATGTCCTGACGGACCGGACAGTGTCCGCGGCCTTCGGCGACGGGCTGCGCGTCGGCACGAGCGACGGGGTCCCGTATGTCGTCCCGGCCCCGCTGGCCCGCTTCTCGCACTGGCAGGGCACGGCCGGACCGCGCGGCGCGTTGACCCATCGACGGGACGGCCCGTAGCATCTCGCGCCGTCGGCGCGCTACGCACGTGCCGCGCGCGAGGGGGTGGCGATGTCGCGTCTGGCGCTCGTGCTGGCGTTCACCCTTGCCCTGACCGTGCCCCTGGCGGTGCTCGGGGCCGAGCCCACGGCGGCCGATCCTGACCTCGATCCTTCGCCGTCCCCGGTCGCCGCGTGTACCCCCAGCGTCTCGGAGGGGTCACCCCCGCCCGCGCGGGTGCCGAGCGGACTGCCCGGGTACCACGCCGCCTGGTACGGCCAGAGCGGCTTCCCGACCCTCTGCCCGGGCGGGACCGCGACGCTGGCGATCGCCTACTACAACAGCGGCTCGCTGGGCTGGTACCCGCGCGGGGGCAACCCGCCGCTCCTCGGAACGTGGGACCCCGACCCCGGGCAGGATCGCCCCAGCTACCTCGGCGGCGACGGTACCGGCGGGTCGCCGAACACCGGCTGGCCCACCGCGGGCCGGCCCGCCGCGGTCCAAGGTGACTACGTGGGGCCGGGGCAGGTCGCGTGGTTCCAGTTCTCGGTGAAGGCACCTCCCGTCGCCGGCGTCTACCGCCTCGCGGTACGTCCGCTGATCGAGGGGGTGCGGTGGCTCGAGGACTACGGCGTGTACTGGTACGTCGTCGTCAAGACCGACGACGCGAACGTCCCGCCGCTCCCGCCGCCACCTGCTCCGATCGGCACGGCGCCACCGCCGGTCTCGCGCACCTCCTACCCGAGCCTCGTCGGCGGATACCGCGCGATCCGCGTGCCGTCGCTGATGTTCCACTACGTATCCTGGCTGCCGCCGGCCGCCGACGCGCTGCGGCGCGACCTCACGGTGAGCCCGGCGGACTTCGAGGGGATGCTGAAGCTCCTGCGCGAGCAGGGGTACACGACTGTGAAGTCGTCGGAGCTGTGGTGGACGCTCGACCAGGGAGGCCCGCTGCCGGCGAAGCCGGTCCAGTTGACGTTCGACGACGGCTACGCCGACGCCTGGGCCGTCGTGCTCCCGCTGCTCCGGCAGTACGGCTTCGTCGGCACGTTCTTCGTAACCGTGAACCTCATCGGCCGGCCCGGGTACATGACGCGCGAGCAGGTGCGCGAGCTCAGCGACGCGGGGATGGACGTGCAGTCCCACGCCATGGACCACGTGAGCATGGCGGCGCTCTCCGCCGCGCAGCAGCGCTACCAGATGTGCAGCGCTCGGAGCTTTCTCGGCGCGTGGACGGGCACCGACGTGCGCCACTTCGCCTACCCGTCCGGGGACTACAACGCCGATTCCTTCGGAGCGCTGGCGGCGTGCGGCTACCTCTCCGCATACAAGAAGGCAGGCGGGTCATTCCAGTCGCAGGGCGCGATGTTCCTGCTCCAGCGCGCGCGCGTCCGGGGCCAGCAGGGCGTCGGCGCGGTCCTCCTCGCGCTCCAGGGGTAGGTTCGGAGCCGCCGCAGACCGGTCGGACACGCATCGTGGACGCCCACGATCGCCTGACGTGGTCGCGAGCGGAGGCCGTCAGATCTCCTTCGGGACCTCGACCGGCGACGACCAACCCCAGTCCCAGCGCACCAGCTCCTCGATCAGCGCGTGGTTCGTGAGGTCCAGGTAGATCGGGGTGACGCTGATCTTTCCCTCGCGGAGCGCCGCCACGTCGGTGCCGGCCTCCGCTTCGTCACTGATAGCCGGGCCCCCCACCCAGTAATACGGGTTGCCGTACGGGTCCAGGCGCTCGGTCAGCTGATCGTGGTAATTCCGCCTGCCCAGGCGGGTGACCTCGACGCCCACGATGCGCTCGCGTGGCAGCGCCGGGACGTTGACGTTGAGAAGCGCGTCGGCGGCGAATCCGCGGTCGAGGATGTTGCGGGCGATGAGCGCCGCGAACGACGCGGTGGGACCGAAGTCGAGATCCGCGCCGAAGGCGCCGATCGAGATCGCGACGGACGGCACGTTCGACAGCAGGCCCTCCATGGCGGCCGCGACTGTCCCGGAGTACGTGATGTCGTCGCCGAGATTCGGGCCGTGGTTGATCCCAGCCACGACGAGGTCCGGCTTGTGCTTAAGGAAGCCGAGGACGGCGAGACGCACGCAGTCCGTCGGCGAGCCGTCCGTCATAAACGCGGCATGCCCGTTCGGAAGCCGCGTCGGGCGGCACCGCAGGGGGCGGAAGAGCGTGATGCTGTGGCTGGCGCCGCTCCAGTTGATCTCCGGGGCGATGATGTTCACGTCCCCAAGGTCCGCGAGCGCGTCGACGAGCGGCGCTAGGGAGTCGGATGCGATGCCGTCGTCGTTCGTCACGAGGATCTGCCTCCTCACCTCGACGCCGCCGCTTCTCTCTCCTTGACCCGCGCCGCCGCGGCGTTCGCCTCCGCTGCGGCCTGCGCCGCCCGGTCTGCCTTCTCCTTCGCGTCGGCGACGGCCGTCTCGGCATCGAGTATCAGCGACGACGCCTGCGTGCGCGCGCGCCGCCCCTGCGCGATCTCGACGAGGTACCGCAGGAATGTGTTGATGACGCCGGCGATCGGCATCGCGAGCAGCACGCCCCAGAAGCCGGCGAGGTGCGAGCCGAGCAGCAGCGCGAGGAACACGAACAGCGGATGGATACCGATGCTCCGCGAGAGGATGCGGGGCCCGAGGACGTTCAGCACGATCTGCTGGAGCGCGATGGAAAGGAGGAACACCCAGAGCAGCCTGTCGGGGGCGCCGAACAGCGTGACGGCGAGCACCGCCAGCATCGCGATGATCGGACCGAAGAACGGGATGATGACCGTCACCCCGGATACCAATGCGAGCACCCCTGCGAACGGCACGCCGAGCGCCGCGAGGATCACGAGCGTCGCGATCCCGTAGATCAGCCCAAGCAGCAGCGAACCACGGATGAATCCGCCGAAGGACCTGTCCGCGCTCTGACGGAGCAGCTCGGCCTCGCTGCGCAGCTCCTCCGACAGCAGTCCGGTCAGTTCGCGCCACAGCGCGTCGCCGTCGATGAGCATGATGAACGCGATGATCAACACGAGCGTGACGTTGAACAGCAGCCCCGCGGTCGCGGTCGCGACACCGAGTGCGTCCGCCGCGAAACCAGCGAGCGTGTCGGCCAGGCGCTGCGGCACCGCCCCGTAGATCTGAACGAGGTCCACGCGGATACCGACGCCCTGCAGCGCCTCCTGCAGCTGCGACACGGTCTGCGCGGCACTCACGCCGTACGCCGGGCCGCGCTGCACGAGCGCGGTCAGCTGCACCACCAGGGCCGGTATGGCCAGCGCGAGCGCGCCGGCGAGGACGACCGCGATGCCTAGGTACACGATCAGCACCGCGCCGGCGCGGTTAAGCGGCGTTCGCTCGTCGATGCGGTTCACGAGCGGCGCGAGGACATCCGAGAAGGCCCAAGCGACGATGAAGATCAGCAGGACCTCGCCGATGCGCACGACCGCGTCCCACAGCTCGGCTGTGACGCGGAGGGCAACGTATACGGTGAGCAGCACGACGAGCGCGGTGACGAGCTGGCGCTCGCGCGCGCTCACATTCACCGCCTCGGGACTCTCACGGCCCCATGGTAGTGACCGGGTCGTAGCATTCCGGGCGGTGGGCCTGCAGCCGTCTTTGATCGACCGCTACGCACACCACCTCCCCATTACTGCGAGCACGCCGCGCCTGACGCTCGGCGAGGGTTCGACTCCGCTGGTGCGAGCCGCCGCCCTCGAGCGCGAGACCGGGATCCCTGAGGTCTGGCTGAAGGTCGAAGGCGCCAACCCCACCGGCTCCTTCAAGGACCGGGGCATGGTGGTGGCGGTGGCGAAGGCGCTCGAGGACGGAGCATCGGCCGTCCTTTGCGCGTCCACGGGCAACACCGCCGCGTCCGCCGCCGCCTACGCGGCGCGCGGCGGACTGCGCTGCGGGGTGGTGCTGCCGGACGGCCAGGTGGCCCTCGGAAAGCTGGTGCAGGCGATCGCGTTCGGGGCAAGGATCATCGCGGTCCGCGGCAACTTCGACGACGCGCTGCGGGTCTCGCGAGAGATCGGCGCCAGGGGTGGCGCGACGCTCGTCAACAGCGTGAACCCGCATCGCATAGACGGACAGAAGACCGCCGCGTTCGAGATCTGCGAGGCGCTCGGCGACGCGCCGGACGCGCTGTGCATCCCGGTCGGGAACGCGGGGAACATCACCGCCTACTGGAAGGGATTCGAGGAGGCGGTCGACGCCGGCTTCGCGACGCGGCGCCCGCGGATGTACGGTTTCCAGGCCGCCGGGGCGGCGCCGATCGTCAGCGGCGCCGTGGTCGAGGCTCCTGAGACGATCGCGTCCGCGATCCGCATCGGCAACCCGGCCTCCTGGCAGGGGGCGCTTCACGCGCGCGACGCATCGGGCGGCGCGATCGACTCCGTGACCGACGACCAGATCCTCGACGCGTACCGCTTCGTCGCCCGGTGCGAGGGCGTGTTCTGCGAGCCCGCGAGCGCCGCGGCCGTGGCAGGACTCCGCGAGCGCGCCGCTGCGGGGACGCTCGGCGGCGCCCGCCGCGTGGTGTGCGTGCTCACCGGAAACGGCCTGAAGGACCCTGAGCGGGCGCGATCGCTCGCGGGGGCGACGACGGTGCTGGATCCGGACGCTCGGGCGATCGAGAAGCTGCTCCTCGCGTGATCCGGTGACCGAGCTCCGGGTCCGCGTCCCCGCCACGAGCGCGAACCTCGGCCCCGGCTTCGACTCGTTCGGGGTCGCCCTGCCCCTCCTAGCCGAGTTCGCGCTCCGCGCCGCGCGCACCTGGAGCGTCACGGTCGACGGGGACGGCGACGGCATCCCGACCGGCGAGGACAACCTGTTCGTCGTCGCCGCGCGCGCTGCGGCGAAGGCCGCGCGCGGGAACCTCCCGGCACAGCACGTCATCCAGCGCTCGAGCATCCCGATCGCGCGAGGCCTCGGATCGAGCGCCGCCGCGATCGCCGGAGGAGCTGTCGCGGCCAACGCGCTGCTCGGGGACCCACTCGACCGGCGGACGGTCCTGCGCATCGCCAGTGAGGTCGAGGGGCACGCCGACAACGTCGCGGCGGCGCTCTATGGCGCCTTCACCGTCGCGCTTCCGACCGCCGATGGGCCGGTGGCGACGCGTTTCGCGTTCCCTCGAGCGTGGCGGGTCTGCGTCTTCGTGCCGAAGCGGCCGCTGTCGACGGACAAGGCGCGCGGCGTGCTGCCGGCGCAGGTCGCCCGTGCCGACGCGGTGTTCAACCTCGCGCACGCGGCGACTCTCGTCGCCGCTCTGCTGCGGTCCGACGGCGCCCTCCTCTCGCTCGCCATGGCCGACCGGCTGCATCAGAGCGCGCGCCTCCGGCTCGTCCCGGGCCTGGAGGAGATCGTGGGCGCGGCGCGCTCCGCCGGCGCCTTCGGTGCGGCCCTCTCGGGAGCCGGGCCCACTCTTCTCGCGGTCGCCCCCGCGCGCCTGGCCGCCCGCGTGGTCGCCGCCATGGAGGAGGCCGCCGCGACGGCCGGCGTAGCTGGCCGCGGGCGGGCGCTGCGCGTGCGCGCCGCCGGTGCGCAGGTGCGGCACGTGTCGTGAAGGAGATACCGTGGACCGCGAGATGACGATGCGACCGGCGCTCGTGCTCGCCGCGACCATCCTGGCCGGCTGCGGCACCACAGGTGCGCCGATCGCCGTTGGTTCGCCGAGCGCGTCGGCGGCGACGGCGAGGCCGGCGACGCCCGCGCCGACCGCGACGCCGGCACCGACGACCGCCGCGCCGGCGACCCCGCTCGTGTCGGCGCGAGGGTCGATCACAGTGAGCAAGCCGCTCGCGGGCGCGCGCGTGGCCTCGCCGGTCACGGTGACGGGCGACGCGAGTGTGTTCGAAGCGGCGCTGCAGTGGCGCGTCGTCGACGCGGCGGGCGCGGTGCTGGGGCAGGGAAACGCCATGGCCTCGCAGGGGGCTCCGGGCCGGGGCACCTTCACCATCGCCGCGGCATTCACCGCGCCCGCGGCCGACACCGTCGGCGCGATCGAGGTCTTCGATCGCAGCCCGCGCGACGGCTCGATCGACGAGATCGTGCGCGTGCCCGTCACCCTGTCGAAGTAGCGCACGCCCGGCCGATCAGGCCCGCGCGCGGATAATCGACGCGTGCCCGATCGCCTCGCGCTCCTCGCCGAACCCGCGGTCCGCAGCGCCGTCGGCCGCGAGCTCGAGCGGGTCATCGAATACCACGCCGTCCTCGACTCGACGCAGATCCGCGCGCGCGCTCTCGCCGACGCGGGGGCGCGCGCGGCGCTCGTCGTCGCAGAGGAGCAGACGGCCGGGCGCGGGCGCCGCGGCAACGCGTGGCACGCGGCGCCCGGCACGTCGCTGCTCGCATCGTGGGTGCTCCGCCCGGCGCCCGCGCAGCCGGCGCTGGTGACGCTGCTCGCGGGGGTCGCCGTCGCGCGCGCGCTCGACGCAGCGGGCTGTCCGGGGACGTGCGTCAAGTGGCCGAACGACGTGCAGCTGGCCGGAAGGAAGATCGCCGGCGCGCTGGCGGATGCGGCCGGCGAGGGGCCAGCCGCGGCGCTCCTGCTCGGGATCGGGATCAACGTCCACCAGCGCGCGGAGGATCTCCCGGCGGACCTGTCCGCCATCGCGACGTCCTGCGCGGCGGCGGGGTATGACGTCGACCGCCTGGCGCTGCTGTGCCGGCTCGACGCCGAGCTCGTCCGCTTGGAGACGACCGCGGGTCGCGACGCCGCGATCGGGCAGTGGCGGGCGCGCTCGAGCGTGCTCGGCAGGGAAGTGGAGGTGACCGGTCCCGGCGAGGCGCTGTCGCGGGGGGTAGCCGTGGACCTCGCCGACGATGGGGCGCTCGTGGTGGAGTCGGCAGCGGGCCGCGAGCGCGTGCTGGCCGGCACGCTGAGGCTGGTCGCGTGAGAAGCTCTCCCAGTCGCTACGCGATCGTCGTCGACGGGACGACCGCTCTCGCGCCGGAGGTCGAACGCGAGCTCGATATCCGCTGGCTCCCGCTCCACGTGAACCTCGGCCTCGATTCGTTCACCGTGGGTGTGGACCTCACGAACGAGGACTTCTACCGGAGGATCGCCGCGCCCGGCGTGCGGCCGCAGACCTCGCAGCCCTCGCTCGGGGAATGCCGCGACGTTTACGACGCGGCGGTCGGGGAAGGCGCGCGCGAGATCCTCGTCCTGACGATCGCGCGCGAGCTGTCCGGCACGCACTCCGTCGCATCGACGGCGGGAGCGCTCGTGCCGGGGGTGCGCGTCGAGGTGGTCGATACGCGCACGGCGGCGGCTTCGATCGGCTTGATAGCGGCGGCGTGCGCGCGCACCCGGCGCCAAGGCGGCACATTTTCGCAGGCCGTGGATGTCGCCCGCGCGCTCGCCGGGAGCGTCGGCATCATCGCGCTGCTCGATACCATCGAGTACCTGAAGCGCGGCGGGCGCGCCAGCAAGGCGCAGGCGCTGTTCGGTTCGCTTCTCGCGGTCAAGCCGATCATCGAGGTGCGCGAGGGGGACGTGCACGCGGTGGATCGTGTCCGCACGCGCGACCGCGCGTTCTCCCGCTTGAAGGAGCTGATCGAGGCGCGCATCCCGGCCGGCGCACGCATCCACGCGGCGACGCAGTACACCCACGATCCCGCACCCGCCCGCCTTCTCGGCGAGTGGCTCCAGTCCCGTTTCCATTGCGTGGAGCACTGGACCGCGGAGGGCGGGCCGGTCCTCGCGACGCACACGGGACCCGGCGCGGTCGGGCTCAGCTGGTACGAGGAGCGCGCTGCCGCATGAGGCTCCGGATGCCGTTCGGGAGGCAGCGCCGCGATTTCCCCAGCCACCTGTGGACGCAGTGCCCGAGTTGCGGCGAGATGCTCTTCAACAAGCAGCTCGCCCGTAACCTCGGCGTGTGCACGAACTGCGAGCACCACTTCAAGCTCGGCGCGCGCGAACGCATCGAGCTCCTCGTCGACAAGGGAAGCTTCGAGGAGCACGACCGGGACCTCGTCTCCGCGGATCCTCTCGGGTTCGTAGATCAGAAGCCGTATCCCGCGCGGGTGCTCGCCGCGCAGACGAAGACCGGCGAGAAGGACGCGGTCATCTGCGGGAACGCGACGATCGCGCAGATCCCGGTCGTGCTCGCCGTGATGGACTTCGACTTCATGGGCGGCTCGATGGGCAGCGTCGTCGGCGAGAAGCTCGCGCGCGCGGTCGAGCGGGCGCTGGTGGAGCGGCGATCCGTCGTCATCGTGTCGGCCTCCGGCGGCGCGCGAATGCAGGAAGGCACAGTCGCGCTCATGCAGATGGCGAAGGTCGTTGGGGCGCTCGCGCGCCTCGATGACGCGGGCTTGGCTTACATCAGCGTCCTCACTGATCCGACCACCGGCGGCGTCCTCGCGTCCTTCGCCTCGCTCGGAGACCTCGTGCTCGCCGAGCCTGACGCGCTCATCGGCTTTTCCGGCGCCCGCGTGACCGACCAGACGATCGGCGAGCGCCTGCCGAAGGGCTTCCAACGCTCCGAGTTCCTCCTCGAGCGGGGGTTCATCGACCAGGTCGTACCCCGCGCGCAACTGCGCGACCGGCTCGCATTCTTCCTCGGCGCGCTGCGCCCGGACGCGGGCGACATGCGCTGGAGCCTCTAGCGATGCTCGACCGCTTCGTCGGACGGAAGCCGCCGGACGGCAATGGCCACGTCCCGGCGAGCGCCGACCTCATCGTCACCGCCGACGCGATAGCGGGAGACCGGGCGAGCGCGTGGCAGGCGGTCCAGCTCGCGCGGGAGCTGAAGCGTCCGCATGCGCTCGACTTCATGAGCCGCGTCTTCGACCGCTTCAGCGAGATCCACGGGGACCGCCTGTTCCGCGACGACCCCGCGATCGTCGGCGCGATCGCCGAGCTCGACGGGCGCGCCGTGATGGTCGTGGCCCAGCAGAAGGGGGCATCGACCGAGGAGAACATCGTCCGCAATTTCGGCATGCCGTATCCGGAGGGGTACCGCAAGGCGGCGCGTCTGTATCGGATGGCGGAGAAGTTCCACCTGCCGCTCGTGACGTTCGTCGACACCCCGGGCGCGTACCCCGGTCCCGAGGCGGAGGAGCGCGGCCAGGCGGAGGCGATCGCTCGCGCGATCGCGGCGTTAATCCGCCTGTCGACGCCGGTCGTCGCGGTCATCCTCGGAGAGGGCGGCTCCGGAGGCGCGCTGGCCCTCGCCGTTGGAGACGTCGTGCTGGCACTGCAGAACGCGATCTATTCGGTAATTTCGCCGGAGGGTTGCGCCGCGATCCTGTGGCGAAGTTCGTCCGAGGCAGAGCGCGCCGCCGGCGCGCTGAAGCTCGCGGCTCCCGACCTGCTCGAGCTCGGGATCGTCGACGCGCTCGTCCCCGAGCCCGTCGGCGGTGCCCATACCGACCACGACGCGGCAGCGGCGAGCGTGAAGGCCGCGCTGCGCTCGGAGCTCGAACGGTTGGGTCGCATCCCGATCGCGGACCTGGTCTCCGCCCGCTACGAGCGCTTCCGCTCGATCGGCGTCGTCAACGAGCCCGAGCCGCCCACTCCCGCCGTTCCGGTGCGGCCGTGGTGGAAGCGCGTGGTGCCGTGACGGACGGCGATCGCGCGCTCGACCTTCTCGATAACCTGCTCGAGCTCGCCCGTGGGTCGGCGATCGCCGAGATCGAGGTCGAGCACGATGGAACGACGGTGTCGCTTCTGCGGACGCCGCTGCCCGCCGTCCCCGCCGCGCGCGCGGTCGCCGAGGAGGCCACGTCCGCGCCGGCCGCGCACACTGTGCAGGCACCGACCGTCGGGATCTTCAGCGCGGTGCGCGAGTGGGCCGTCGGAGACGCCGTCCAGCGCGGCGCCCCGCTCGGCGCGATCCAGTCACTGGGTCACATGGCCGAGATCAGCGCTCCGTCCGAAGGCGTGATCGCCGAGGTGCTGGTGACCGGCGGATCGCCGGTCGAGTACGGGCAGGCGCTCTTCGTCATCGCAGCGGCGTGAAGGCGCAGCGCTCCACGTCTCGTCGCTCCACCGGAGCGGCCGCGTGATGGAGCGGGATCGAGCGCTGTGGATGTTCCCTGGACAGGGGGCACAGCAGGCCGGAATGGGCCGCGAGCTCGCCGACGCTCATCCCGCCGCCCGCGAAGTCTTCGACCGTGCGAACGAGGCGCTTGGCTTCGACGTGCGCGCGCTGTGCTTCGAAGGCCCGCAGAGCGAGCTCGACAGCACGCAGAACGCCCAGCCTGCGCTCCTCGCCACCTCGATCGCGGCACTCGCGGCCGCGCGCGCGGCCGGGATGCCCGAGGGCGACCCGATCGTCATGGGCCACTCGCTCGGCGAGTTCTCGGCCCTGGTCGCCGCCGGTACGCTCGAGTTCGGCGACGCGCTGCGCCTCGTCCGTCGCCGCGGCGAGCTCATGCAGGCGGCCGACGACACCGGCGGGATGGCCGCGGTGCTGGGGCTCGACGCGGCAGCGGTCGAGCGCGCCATCGACGGCACCGGTCTCGTCATCGCAAATGACAACGCCCCTGGGCAGATCGTGGTCTCGGGTCCCACGGCCGCGCTGGCCGCCGCCGGCGGCGCGCTCCGGCACGCCGGCGCGAGGCGGGTCGTCGCGCTGCGCGTCTCCGGGGCGTTCCATTCGCCGGCGATGCGCCCGGTCGCCGCGGAGCTCGCGAGGGCGATCGCCTCGATCCCGATCGGGGAGCTGCGGCATCCCGTGATCACCAATGTCGACGCGCATGTGCACGAGCACGCCGCCGACCTGCCGGCGCTGCTCGAGCGCCAGGTGTGGTCTCCGGTACGATGGGCCGACGCCGTGCGGCGCGCGCGGGAGGAGGGTGCCTCGATCTTCGTTGAGTTCGGGCCGGGCGCCACTCTCACCGGCCTCGTGAAGCGCATCCTTCCGGATGTCCAGACCCTGAACGTTTCCAGCTCCGCGACGCTGGAGGAGGCGCTGGCTGTCCTTCGATAAGGTCCTCATCGCGAACCGCGGCGAGATCGCCCTGCGCGTCGTGCGCGCGTGCCGCGAGCTGGGCATCCAGACGGTCGTCGTGTACAGCGAGGCCGACGCGCACAGCCTTCCGGTGCATCTGGCGGACGAGGCGATCTGCATCGGCCCCGCGAACAGCCGCGACTCCTACCTCAACATCCCCGCGGTCATATCCGCCGCCCTCATATCGGGCGCGCAGGCGATCCACCCCGGCTACGGCTTCCTGTCCGAGAACGCCGACTTCTCGGAGGTGTGCAAGGAGCACGGCCTCGTGTTCATCGGACCCCCGCCCGAGGTCCTCGCGCGGTTCCACGACAAGGCCGCGACGCGTGCCGCGATGAAGCGGAGCGGCATGCCGGTGATCCCCGGATCCGAGGGCCCCGTCCGCAGCGCCTCCGAGGCGCTGCGCATCGCCGAGGCCATCGGCTACCCCGTCATGCTGAAGGCGCGGGCCGGCGGCGGCGGCCGGGGGATGCGCAAGGCGGAGTCCGCGCGCGACGTCCAGCGCATGTGGGACCAGGCCCGCAGCGAGGCGAAGGCCAGCTTCGGCGACGACGGCATATACCTCGAGCGCTGCCTCGAGGGCGTGCGCCACGTCGAGGCCCAGGTCCTCGTGGACGACCGGGGCAGCGGCATCTGCCTCGGCGAGCGCGAGTGCTCGATCCAGCGGCGCAACCAGAAGATGCTCGAGGAGGCACCGTCGGCCTCGATCAGCGAAGAACTACGGCTCGCGATCCAGCGCGCCGCCGTCGATGCGGCCGTGCGATTCGGCTATCGCAACGTCGGTACGTTCGAGTTCCTCGTGGACTCCGCCGGCGACTTCTACTTCATCGAGGTGAACGCCCGCATCCAGGTGGAGCACACCGTGACCGAAATGGTCACCGGGGTCGACCTCGTGAAGGAGCAGATCGCGCTCGCGAGCGGTGAGCCGCTGTCGTTGTCAGAGGAACAGATCTGGGTGAAGGGCCACGCCGTCGAGTGCCGCATCAACGCCGAGGACTCGACCGCCGACTTCGCGCCTTCATCCGGCGTGCTCACCACCTTCCTTCCGCCGGGCGGGCCCGGGATACGCATCGACTCGCATTGCTTCCAGGGCTACGAGGTCCCGCCGTACTACGACTCGCTGCTCGGGAAGGTCGTCGCCTGGGGCCGCGACCGCTCCGAGTCCATCGCGCGGATGCAGCGGGCGCTCGACGAATTCACCATCGTCGGCGTGACGACGAACATCGACGCGCACAAGAAGATCCTCGCGAGCGAGCTGTTCCGCAGCGGGCGGGTGACGACCCACCTCATCGATACCGTGGGCATCGAGGCGCTCGCTGGCTGAGCTCGACCGGGCCGGGATCGAGGCGCTGATCCCGCATCGCGATCCGTTCCTCCTCATCGACAGGATCACCGCTCTCGAGCCGGGCGTGCGAGCCGTGGCGGAGCACACCTTCACCGGCGAGGAGTGGTACCTGGCGGGGCACTTCCCCGGGAATCCCATCGTGCCGGGGGTGATCCTCACGGAGTCGATGGCGCAGACGTGCGCGGCCTGCGCGATGGCGCACCCCGACTTCACGGGAGGCCTCGGTCTCTTCGCGGGCATCGACGCGATGCGCTTTCGCCGCATCGTGCGCCCCGGCGATACGGCGCGCTTCGAGATCGAGATGGAGAAGCTGCGCCGAGCGTTCGGCCGCGCGAAGGTACGGACGCTCGTGGGCGACGAGGTCGCCGCTGAAGGCTCCATCAGCTTCGTCCTCCAGAAGCCGGCATGAAGGCCGTCGAGATCGTCGGCGTGCCCATGGATCTCGGCGGGAACCGCCGGGGAGTGGACATGGGCCCCTCGGCCGTCCGTTACGCGGGCCTCGTTGACCGCCTGGTCGCGCTCGGATTCACCGTCGCCGACCGCGGCAACCTGCGGGTCGCTGATCCGGCGGAGGGCCTGCGGGTCGCGCAGATGCGGCGCTTCGACGCCGCTCGAGACCACCCTGCCCGGCGCCGCGGAGCGCATTTCGCCGAGGAGATCGTTCGCGTAGCGGGGGAGCTCGCCAGCGCGGTCGAGGAGATCGAGCGCTCCGGCGCCATCCCTCTCGTGCTTGGCGGCGACCACTCCATCGCGATGGGAACGCTCGCCGGAGTGTGCCGTGCTGGCAGGCGGCCCGGTGTCGTCTACCTCGACGCGCACGGGGACATCAACACACCGGAGTCGTCGCCTTCGGGCAACGTGCACGGCATGCCGCTGGCAGTCGCGCTCGGCATCGCCGGTGAGCCCTTCCCGGAAGCGCTGCGCGGCTCGATCGACGGCCGCGCCACTGCCCTCGTCGCCATCCGCGACCTCGATCCTGCGGAGCGTCAGCACATCGCTGACACGAACATCACCGCGGTGACCATGGCCGACATCGACCGGGCCGGGATGGCCGCCGCCATGGAGCGAGCGATCGCGGCGGCGGGGAACGGCGACGGCATCCATCTTTCGCTCGACATGGACGCGCTCGACCCCGATGAGGCCCCGGGCGTGGGAACTCCGGTGAAGGGCGGGCTCACCTACCGCGAGGCGCAGCTCGCGATGGAGATGCTCGCCGCCAGCGGGGAGCTGCGCTCGATCGAGCTCGCGGAAGTGAACCCGATCCTCGACACAGCGAATCGCACCGCGATGCTCGGGGTCGAGCTCGTCGCGAGCGCTCTGGGGCAGACGATCCTTTAACGAACCGCTTCCCGCCGTTCGGAGCGCGCTGCCGCGCGATGCGATCGCCGTCGGGCGATGCGAGCGCCGTCGCGCACTCCATAGCCGTCGCGCGCTCCGAGCGCTGCCGCACGATCCGAGCGCCGTCGCGCGCTCTCCGGCATCGCCACGTCTGTCTGACCGGTGCCGCGCTCAAGTCAGGCAGAGCGCCAGCACGCCTCGTCACCGAAGAGCACGTCGGAGGCCGTACGCACTCGGCCGCGGGCCGTCTAGGCCGACGTGCCCTCGGTACACTCGACCGCACGATGAACAATGGCGAAAGGCGCCGCGTCGTCGTGACGGGCATCGGCATGATCACCCCGCTCGGTTCCAGCGTCGAGAAGTCGTGGGCAGGCCTGCTGTCGGGGCGCAGCGGGATCGGACCGATCACTCGGTTCGATGCGAGCGCGCTCGAGACCCGGATCGCGGGTGAGGTCCACGACTTCGATCCCCTTGACTACATGGACCGCAAGCAGGCCCGGCGCACCGACCGCTTCGCGCAGTTCGCCGTCGCGACCGCGGGGCAGGCGCTGCACGACGCCGGTCTTGAGATCACGGCCGACCTCGCGCCGCGCATCGGCGTCGCATTCGGCTCGGGCATCGGCGGCGTCGAGACGCTCGTTGACAATATCGTCGCTCACGAGCGCGATCCGCGCCGAGTGTCCGCGTTCATGATCCCGATGATGATCGTCGACATGGCCGCGGGCGAGATCGCCATGAAGTACGGTGCGAAGGGACCGAACATGGCGCAGGTCTCGGCCTGCGCGTCGAGCGCGCACGCGGTCGGAGAGGCCACCGAGACGATCCGGCGAGGTCAGGCCGACGTCATGCTGGCCGGCGGATCGGAAGCCGGGGTGATCAAGGTCGCGATCGGCGCGTTCAACTCGATGCACGCGCTCTCCCGGCGGAACGATGCGCCCGAGCGGGCGTCGCGCCCCTTCGATCGGGAGCGGGACGGGTTCGTCTTCAGCGAGGCCGGCGCCTGCCTGGTTCTCGAGGAGCTCGAGTTCGCGCGTTCGCGCGGCGCGCGGATCCTCGGCGAGGTCTCGGGATATGGCGCGACCGCCGACGCGCACCACATCACGGCACCCCCGCCCGGGGCGGAGGGAGCGGTGCGCGCGATGCGCATGGCGCTCGCGGACGCCGACGCCGCGCCCGATGGCATCGGCTACGTCAACGCGCACGGCACGTCGACGCAGGCCAACGATGGCGCGGAGACCGCCGCGCTGAAGGCCGTGTTCGGGGATCACGCTCGCACGCTGCCCGTGTCGTCGACGAAATCCATGACCGGCCACACCCTCGGCGCGGCGGGCGCCATCGAAGCCGCGGTCTGCGTGCTCGCGATGCGCAGCGGCCGCCTCCCACCCACGATCAACCAGGAGTCGCCTGACCCGGAATGCGACCTCGACTACATCCCGAACGTCGCGCGCGAGGCGAGCGTGGCGGCGTCGCTTTCGAACTCCATGGGCTTCGGCGGCCACAACGTGGCGCTCGTCCTGCGCCGCTGGGACGACGGGTCGTGACCGAGGGCGACGTGCTGCCGCTCGTTCGCGAACTGCTCGCGCGCCTCGAAGCGGAGGACGTGCGCGAGCTGTCGGTGTCGCGGAACGGCACGCGGGTCCGCGTGCGCAAGTCGTCGGCCATGGAGGTCGCGCCCGCTCCGCTCACGAGCGCCGCGCCCGCTTCCGCATCGACGACGGCCGCGCCCGACCCGGAGCCGCGGCGGCCGATGGTGGTGTCGGCCGCGCCGTCGGCCGACGACCGCGTCGTGAGCGCACCGCTGACCGGTGTTTTCTATCGCTCCGCGTCGCCGCAGGCGCCGGCCTTCGTCGAGGAGGGCGCCGACATCGTTTCGGGTGATGTCGTCGGGCTCATCGAGGCGATGAAGCTGTTCAACGAGATCCGCTCGACGAAGAGCGGCCGCGTCCGCCGCATCGTCGCGACGAACGGACAGCTGGTCCGTGCCCACCAGCCGCTGCTGGAGCTTGAGTGAGGGACCCGAAGGCAGGCGCGTGCGTCATCTGCCGGCAGCCGCTCGGTGACACCCCGCGGCGCCTGCGCTACGAGGAACGGCTGTACGCGTTCGATCGGGACGTTTGCAAGCGCATCTTCCAGGAGAATCCTGATCGCTACCTCGACGCTGCGGGTGAGGTGCTGCCCGAGCCCCGGTGACAGTCCGGGGGCTTCGCCCCCAGTGCGCCCTAATGGCCGGCGCTGCGCGCCGGCCATTGGTCACGGAGCGGCGGACTCAGACGCCAGGCGGTGTGGTGGGTCACAGCCCCAGTGCCGACACGATGACGAGCGCGACCGACAGGAGCGATGCCATCCCGGCGACCCCCCAGCCGACCGCGCCCGAGAACCTCCCGTTCGCCGCGTCACCCATGAGCTCGCGGTCCGACGCGAGGCGCAGGATGAATACCAGCACGACCGGCAGCAGCACCCCGTTGACGTTCTGCGAGACGAGGATGATCGGCAGCAGCCGCTGGTCCGGCACGAGCAGCACCACGAGCCCGCCCGCGATCAGCAGGAACGTGAAGAGGCCCATGAACACCGGTGCGTCGCGGAAGTCGTGACTGATCCCCGACTCCCAGCCGAAGGCCTCGCAGATCGCGTACGAGGTGGACAGTGGCATCACCGTTGCGGCCAGCATCGACGCGCCGAAGAGGCCGAGCCCGAAGAGCAGCGCCGCCTGCTCGCCCGCGAGCGGCACGAGCGCGCGCGCGGCATCGCCGGCGGAGCGCACGTCGACGTGGGCCGGGAACAGCACGGCGCCAGCCGCCACGATGATGAAGAAGCCGTTCAGCCCGGTCAGCACCGCTCCCAGGAGCACGTCGAGCCGGGCGAACTGGTACGCCTCCCGGTCTATTCCCTTGTCGACGATCGACGCCTGTATGTAGAACTGCATGTACGGCGTGATCGTCGTACCCACGAGCGCCAGCGCCGCGATGAGCGCGGCCTGCTCGGCAGGCAGCGCGGGTACCACGAGGCCGCCGAGGACGCCGCTCCACGACGGATGGACGATGAGGGCCGTGATCGGATACGCCACGAAGGCGAGGATCAGCACGAAGAGCGCGCGCTCCACGATCCGGTACGTGAACAGCACCACGAGCGCCCAGACCGCCACCGCCGCGAAGGGGACCGACACGAAGCGCGGTATGTGGAGCAGCTCGAGGCTCGCGGCGACGCCGGCGAACTCGGCCACGACGTTGCTCCCGTTCGCGACCAAGAGCGCGAGCATCGCGACGATCGTCCAGCGCACGCCGAAGCGCTCCCGGATCAGGTCCGACAACCCCTTTCCCGTGACCGCTCCCATGCGCGCGCACATCTCCTGCACGACGAGCAGGCCCGCCGTGGACAGCAGCAGGAGCCAAAGAAGCGAGAAGCCGTAACTCGCGCCCACCGCGGTGTACGTCGCGACGCCGCCCGCATCGTTTCCGGCGAAGCCGGTGATCACGCCGGGACCCATGACCGCGAGGAACGCGAGGAGCGACGCGCGCCGCGGGATCGCTCGCCGCCGCATGGTCCGGAGCGAGCGCCGGAGGGAGCGGCGGCCGATCATCGGGCAATCGACCGAAGCGACCGGACTGCGCGGCGGCCGATCATCGCGCGATGGACCGGAGCGACCTCTTCTTCCAGCCGCGCGGAAGCATCAGCTCCACGACGTCGTCGACGGTGACGATCCCGAGGAGCCGCCGCGCGGCGTCCACCACGGGCAGCGCGAGCAGGTCGTACTTCGCGATGAGCGAGGCGACCTCTTCCTTGTCGGTGTCGGCGCGGACGCTCAGCACCTGCGGATCCATGAAGGTCACGAGCGCGGTGGCCGGTTCCGCCACCACGATGTCGCGCAGCGAGACCACGCCGTCGAGCTGCCCGTTCGCATCGACAACGTACAGGTGGTACGCGAGCTCGGGCTCCGGCTTGAGCTCCCGCAGGCGCTCGATCGCCTGGGCCGCGGTCAGGTCGCGCGGAAGCGCGATGAAGTCGGTCGTCATCATGCCCCCGGCCGAATCCTCGGGGTAGGCCAGGAGCTCCTCGACCTCCTCGCCCTCCTCGTCCTGCATCAGCTCGATGAGCTCCTCGCGCCGCTCCTCGGGCAGGTCCTGGAGAAGGTCCGCGGCCTCGTCTGGCGCCATCTCCTCGAGGATGTCGGCGGCCCGCTCTTCGTCGAGGTCGCCGACGATCGAGACCTGCATCTCGGGCTCGATCTCGCCGAGGGCCTCCGCGGCGGTCTCGATGTCCAGCTGCTCGAACACGGCGCGCCGCTCGTCCGCGGTCATCTCCTCGACGATGTCGGCGATGTCGGCGGGATGCATCAGCGCGAGCTTCGCGTGGGGGATCGTGAGCCGGACGCTCGTCTCCGCCGACTCGAGCGGCTCGACGAGGTGCCACGGGATGATGCCGCGCGGCAGCTTCCGCCCCACGATGCCCGCCGCCCGCTCCGCGACGCCCTCGCCGCCGACCCGCCGCAGGAGCCCGCGCAGTCCGACGTCAGCACCCACGAGCCGCATCTGCCCGCCCGTTTCCTCGAGCTGGAGGTCGTTGACGCGGACCACCTTCGCGCCGTGCGTGTCGACGATCTGCTTGTCCAGGAGGTCCTTCGCGAGCCGCAGCGCGTCCGCGGGCGGCGTCGCCGGCGCGAGCTCGTCCCCCGGCACTCGGAGCCGGTACCGGTCGTTCTCCGCGACGAGGTCGGCCCATCCGACCACGCGCTCGCCGCTCGGCGTCGCGAGGACCGCCCACTGCACGACCGGGAACTGCTCCCGCGGCATGACCGCGACGTCCGCAAGACGCCCGAATTCGCCTCCGTCGGGTCGGAGCACGCGGCGATGCTGGATCTCGCTCAGGTAGGGCACGGAGCCGGAGACTAATCCATCGGTCCCGCGTACAATCGGTCTCTGGCGCGTCCCCGTCCGCGGTCCTGGAGGAAGTGCTGTGCCCACGACGAGCGAGACCGGACTCCGCATCCGCGCGATGTCAGATCAGGCCGTCGCCGCTGCCCTCGACGCCGAGTGGGAGCGCGCGGTGGACCTCAACTCGAAGATCCTCGCGGAGCGTCCGGAGGACGTCGAAGCGCGCAATCGCCTTGGCCGCGCCCAACTCGAGCTCGGAAACCTGGACGACGCGAAGGCCGCGTACGCCGAAGTCCTTCGCAGCGAGCCGAACAATCCGATCGCGCTGCGCAACAGCAGCCGCATCGCGATCCTCCTCGAGCACAAGACGAAGCCGAACACGACGACGTCCAAGACCCAGCCTCGTCTGTTCATCGAGGACATGGGCAAGACGGGGATCCTGCGCCTTATCAACCCCGCTTCGCCGCACGTAGTGGCCAAGTACTCGCCGGGCGCGGGAGCGGAGCTTCGCGAACATGAGGGCCTGCTCGCGGTGCACGCGCGCGACGGCGAGCTGCTCGGCTTCCTCGAGCCGAAGGTCGGCCGCCGGTTGCTCGATCTCATCCGCACGGGCAACCAGTACGTGACCGCGATGATCAGCAACGACCCGCAGAACCCGCGCGTCGCGGTGCGCGAGACCGGGCAGAGCGCCGAGAACGCGAGCCGCATCTCCTTCCCGGGGCACCACCGGCCCGCCGAGACCAAGGAGCGCGCGTACATCAAGGGCACCTTCTTCCGCTCCGGCCGCGACGACGAGGAGGCCATGGAGCCCGAGGACGCCGAGGACGCCGTGCCCACGCCCGCGGACGACACGCTGGGGGAAGAGGGAGAGGCCACCGAGGAGCCGCTCGCGGCCGAAGACGAAGAGGAGGATGAGACAGACGAGGAGTAGCGGGTGAGGGCGCTCCGCCCCATCTTCCTCATGCTCGCTCTCGCGTCGTCCTGTTCTTCGCCCGCCCCCCGCGTCGCGCCCACCGAAGACGTTCCAGAGGCTCCCCGCCTGGCCCACGATGCCGGCGCGATCCTGCTCCAGCTCTCCGCGTACGACTACGCGCTGGCCGGGGCGCTCGCGCACGAGAGGGAGCGCACGGTCGCGCCCGAGAGGTACGCGGTCATCGCGCACGCGGCGGCCAGGGCGATCGCGGACGTGGCGGCGAAGGCGGTCGGCGCCACCGCGCCGGCGAAGGGCGCGCGGCGCGATCGCGTCGTCGGCCTCGCCGATGCGTTGACCGACCTCGCCAAAGACGTCGTGACGTACGCGGATGGTGGAGACCCGGCGTCGTTCGCGACCGCGGTCAGCGACGTGCGCAGCTGCTGGGCCCGCCTTCGCGCGCTCGCCCAGGTGCTGCCCGCGGACGACGCGCTGGCGCGCACCATCGAGCGGGGCACCTCGTTCCTCGTCGGTGCGGAGCCGAGCGCCGCGTTCGCCCTCACAGTCGGCCCTTTCGCCACCGCGACCGACGCCGCCGACGCCGCGCGCCGCATCGGTCAGACCGAGTCCGTCAGCACGGCGCCCCCCTTCATCGTCCGCATCGGCACGTTCGGGGATCGGATCTCCGCGGACGCGGCCGCCGGCGCCGCGGCCGCGAAGGGCTTCAGCGTCTCCCTCGTGAGCGAGGAGGCCCGCTACACCTTCTCACGCGGCGGCCCATCGCCCGACGCTGAGCTGTGGCGCGAGCCCGCGCAGGCGATCGACACCCCCGCTGGGACGCGCCGCGTCGCGCTGTCGCCCGACGGGAATTGGCTGGCGACCGGCGCCGACGACGGCACCGTCGCGATCTTCTCGACCGGAGGCGCGCTCCGCGCCCTCCCGAAATTCAACGCCGGCGTGTCCCAGGTCGTGTTCGCTGACGACGGAAGCAGCGTGCTCGTCGGCGGCCAGACGATCGTCGCGCTCGCGGTGCCCTCAGGGGCGACCCTCGGCGCGACCGCGCGTCTCACCTCGGCGGCCGGCACCAGCGTGTTCGTGAATGGCGCGCGCGCCTTCGCGGTCGCGGCGCCGGGGCCGGAGACAGGTGGCCCCGGGACGATCGCCGGACGCGCGCCCGATGGCGCCCCGTTGGCCCTGCCCTTCCCCCTCGTCACCCCGCCGAGCGGCGCCGCGCTCGCCGCGAGCGGCGCCGGCGAGCTCCTGATCGCGACGGCGGGCGGCAACGGCACGGACGTCGAGGCGCTCAGGGTGGGGCAGGAGCGCTATCCGCGCGGCGTGCTGCACGCTGCCGGCCGCTTCGCATCTGTGGCCGTGGACGCCGCTGGCGCGGCCGCGGCGCTCGTGACGGACCAGGGGACGTTCCGCTTCGGGCCCCGCGAACCGGATCCCGCGAAGAGCATGGTCCGAGTCGCGGGACCCGCGCGGGCCGTGGCCTTCGGACGGTCGGGCGTGATGTACGTGATGGAGGCGAACCGGGTCAGCGCGGTCGATCCGGCGGGGGCGACGCTGTGGTCGGCGCGACTGGTCGACGGACGGCGGATGGTCGTCGCGTCACGGCTGCTCGTCGTGGACGGCCCCGACCGGTTGCTCGCTTTCAGCCCGGACGGCTCCATCTCCGACGATCTGGGCGCCACCGGCCAGATCCAGGACGTCAGCGCGAGCGCCGACGGCAAGCGGATCGCCGTCGCTGTGGATCAGCGGCGGGTGCTGCTCTTCACGCTGCCCTGATCAATCGGTGGCCAGTGTTTCCCTCGGCCCACTTGAGCACGCGGAGGGCGGCGAGCGTGATCCACCGGCTCGGCTGGCCCTCGCGCTCGCCGAGATCCACGAGCAGCTCGTCGTGGTGCGCCTGCTCGAGCGACCAACGACCTTCGGCATCCCGCTTGGACTCCACCAGCGCGACCGCCTCGGCGACCCGGTCATCCGCCGGAACGCCGGCGCTGCGCAGGTGGTCGAGCCCCCGCAGGACGTCGTAATGCCAGCCGGTCGGGAAGGAGAAGCGGAGCCAGTCGGAGACTGGCGGCTCGCCTGTCGTGAGGCGACGGAAGAGGCGGCGTTCGAGGAGGTACTCCTGCCCGCGGACCCGGGCGGCGGTCACCTCCGCCGGGGCACCGTTGGCCCGCTCGTACGCGAGCAGGCCCTCAAGGACGTTGATCGTCGTGTCGAAAGATCCGCGCGTCGAGCCCCGCTCCTGCTCGCAGTTCCAGCCGCCGTCGGCCATCTGCTCGCTGAGGAGTCGGTCGACGATGCCGCGGACGTCGGGCCCGAAGTAGGCGCCGACCGCGACAGCCTGCCCGTTGATGCACGGCTCGACCTCGCCGTCGAAGTACGCCTCGCCCTCGTGCTCCCATCTGCTGTTGGCCTGGACGAGATCCAGGGCGTGGCGCGCCTCCGCGGTCGCCGGATCGAGGCCGAAGTGGCGCAGCAGCTGGAGCGTGGGCGTCGTCGACGTCCACTCAGGGAAATACGCCCCGCCGCGCCACTTGCCGTCGGCGCCCTGGAGGCTCAGCAGCCGGGCACCCCACCCTTCGTGGGTGACGCGCGCCCGCTCCGCCGCAACGTCCTCGGCGGACGCACCGGTCAGGTCGCGGAGGACCTGCCAGCGGATGGACGGATCGGATTCGAGGAGCCAGTCGATCACGGTCATGCCGTCATGGTGCATAAAAAGGAGGTGAGCGCTGCGGTGGGGCGTGCCCCGGGACCGAGAGACGCTGACCTGACGCCGACCGGGGTCGGGGGTCGGACACGAGCGCCCCACGGCCGTTCGCCCGGCGCCGGCCTTCGATCGGCGGAGGCCGTGAGGCGGCTCACGCGTTCGCCAGCCCGGCAGCCATGGGGCCTATCGTGGCCTCGCCGACCGCAATGGAACAGGGAAGGCACCAGACTATGTTCAACTGGTGACATCCCGAAATGAATGCAAGGAGCGAATGAACACATGGGTAAGCCAACCCCGACCAGCGACGCGACGTTCGAGCAGGACGTCCTGAAGGCCGACAAGCCGGTCCTCGTGGACTTCTGGGCGACCTGGTGCGGGCCGTGCCGCATGGTGGCCCCGGTCCTCGAGGAGATCGCCTCCGAGTCCGAGACGCTGAAGATCGCCAAGCTCGACGTCGACGCCAACCCGATCACGGCCGGACGGTTCGGCGTGCGCGCCATCCCGACCATGATCCTGTTCAAGGACGGCAAGGAAGCGCAGCGCCTCGTGGGCTACATGCCCAAGGAGCGGCTCCTCCAGCAGATCGCGCAGCACACCCACAAGGCCGCCTGACCCGAAACGCGGTGAGGGCCACCTGCCCTCGCCGCGAGCAGCGTCCCGCTCGTGCTCGGCGCTTTGCGCGCGATCGCGCGCCCGCACGCCTGCAGGATCTCCTGCGGGCTGCGCCCTTCCAGTCCTGGGAGGATCTCGATGACGGCGGCCGCGGCGAGCGTCAAGGTCACGCCGAGATCGCCGTCGCCCGCCGCGCTGTCGAGCCGGTTGTGGTCGTCGGCCCTGCCGCGGATCTCCGCTGCGACCCGCTCGATCGCCTGGAGTTGCGGGTTCATCGCCGTACGAAGAACGGGGACTCGGCTGGCGCGTCGAGCGGGCCCGCCAGCTCGTCATCCGTGCCTCAGCGAGCTCCGCTGCGAGCGAGAAGTTCATGATGTCGCCGCCGTAGTTGCCGTAGAGCTGGAGGATCCGCGGCCGCCGTCGATCGCGCGCACTGTGGCGAGCATGTCCTCCGCGCTGGGCGAGGCGAAGAAGTTGCCGATCGCCGCGCCGTCGACCAGCCCGCGCTGGGACCGGGACCGGACCCGCCCTCCGCGGTCGCACGCATCACCCGTCCATGAGCCGTGCGGGCGACGGCCTCATCATCGAATCGTGGGATTCCGTTTCTTCCGCCGCATGCGTGTCCTACCGGGCGTGAGCGTCAACCTCAGCAAGTCCGGCGCTTCTGTCTCGTTCGGCGTTCGCGGCGCGCACTACACGGTCGGTCCGCGCGGGCGCCGCGTCACCGTCGGCCTGCCGGGGACCGGCATGTACTACACCGCGCACGAGGGTGCCGCGCCGCGCTCGTCGCGCCGGGCGAAGGGCGTCGCGGGGGCACCCCGCGCGGCCTGGGACTCAGGCTCGAGCAGCGCGCTCGCGGCGTCCGCTCCCGTCGCGCCCGCGGTCGCGCTTGGGGACCGGCCGCGGCTCGGATTCCTCCGCTCGCTGATCGTCGCGCCGGCGGAGCGAGAACTGGTGGCGGGGCTGCGCGCCTTCGCGTCGGAGGACCGCGACGCCGCTCTGCCGCACCTTCGCGCGGCGATCGCACTTCCCGACGCGGCGTTCATGGCCGGCATGATCCTCATCAGCCGCGACGCGCTCGACGAAGCGCGCACAGACCTCGAAAGCGCGCTCGCGAACGAGAGCGCGCTCGGGTCGATGGCCGTCAAATACAACGCCGAGGTCAGCTTCAACCTCGCCATCACGCCCGACCTGACGACGCACCTTCCGATGACGGGCGATGGGATCCGCCTTGCGCTGGCCGAGATCGCGCAACGACAGGGCCGCGCCGGCGATGCGCTGGCCATGTTGCGCGGCCTTCACGCACGCCTTCCGGACGACGTGATCGTCGCGCTCTCACTGGTGGAGGCGCTCTTCGACGCGCAGCCGGGTGATCCAGCCGCCTTGAATGAGATCGTGCGGCTCACCGCGGCTACGACCAACCTCAGCCCCGTCCACGCGGCGGCGCTGCTGTATCGCGCACGTGCCCTTCGGCTGCTTGGCCTCCCAGACGCCTCAGCCGCCACGTTGACGGCGACGCTCAAACTAAAGCAGGACCGCGACGCGGACCTCATGAAGGCGCTCCGCTACGAGCGGGCGCTGGCGCTCGACGCGGCAGGACAGCACGCACGCGCGCGCCGCGAGCTCGAGAAGCTGTATTCGGAGGATCCGGCTTACGAGGACATCGCCTCGCGACTCGGCCTCACCGGTGCCGACCCACGCGACGGCTTGGTCTCGGGAGCAAGGTGACACGCCTGTCGCGTCCACTTCGCGCCATCGTGGCCACCATCCTGGTCGGCGCGACAGCCTGCGCAGGCGCTGCTGGCGGCGACCGTGAGCCGCCTGTGGGCACCCCCGCCAGGCGCCGAGGTCTCGCGCGTGGACCTTGTGTATAAGTTGGTCGCGGGCGCGACGTCGTGACCGTCGTCGACCCATCCTCAGAACGAGCCACCGCGCTTCCGGCGCGCGCTCCGGACGGCAGCTTCGTGATCGCATTGTTCGTTCGGTAGCCGACTCCCGAGCCCGTACACTGGGCCTTCGTTCGGCGATCCCCATGAGAGTGCATCTGGCCCGGTGGCTGGCGCGGTCTTCAAAACCGTTGACGGGGCGTAGCACGCTCCGTGGTGGGTCCGACTCCCATGCACTCTCGCAGTGAGACCGCATGAGCGGCGGCCCGCGCGCTCCGGGTGGCGCACACACGCGGGCAGCCGCAGGCTCCGCCGATCAGCTCGGATCAAGGTTCGCCCTGCACTTGGCGAGGTGTCGCCATAGCCCGCGCCGAGGCCGCACCGCCGGCCATCGATCCCGCCGCGCCCACGGAGCCGCGTCGCACATCCGCGCTTGCGGCTCTTCGTTACCGCGAGTACCGGCTCTTCTGGTTCGGCATGCTGGTGTCGAACACCGGAACCTGGATGCAGATGTTCGGCCAAGGCTACCTGGTGGTACAGCTCGCGATCCGCGACGGCGTGCCGCAGCTCGCGCCGCTGTACCTCGGGTTGGTCGGCCTCGCGCGGGCGGTCCCAGGGCTGACGCTGGGCCTGTTCGGCGGTGCCGTCGCGGACCGCGCCGACCGCCGGCGCCTCCTGATGGTGACGCAGACCTCGGCCGCGGCGACCGCTGGGATCCTCGCGTCGCTCACGATCGCGGGCCAGATCACCATCGTGGAGATCGTGCTCCTCGGCGCGATCAGCTCGATGATCTTCGCCTTCGACGCACCGACTCGTCAGGCGATGGTGCCGCGGCTCGTCCCTGAACGTGACCTCATGAGCGCCATCGGGCTCAACTCCGCGGCGTTCAACGGCCCGCAGATCTTCGGCCCGGTGATCGGCGGCTTCATCTTCGTGCCGTTCGCCTCGCCGACAACGGGCGCGGGCGTGCTGTTCGGCGTCAACGCTCTTTCGTACCTGGCTGTCGTCGCGGCGCTGCTCGCGATGGGACCGATCGCGAACGCGCAGCGGCGGGGCGATCTAAGCGTGCTCGAGTCGATCCGCGAAGGGCTCGGCTACATCCGGCGCGAGCCGGTCCTGCGCTGGGTCGTCATCCTTTCCGCCGCCGTGGCCCTCCTCGGCCGCCCATATCTCCAACTCCTGCCCGCGGTCGCGCACGACCGCCTGCACGTCGGCGCGGTCGAGCTGTCGTGGCTGCTCGGTGCGGCCGGGGTCGGCTCGCTCGCGGGAGCGATCGCCACCGCCGCCAGCGGCAACATGCGCCGCCGCGGGTTGCTGCTGGTCGGCGCGGGGATCGTCCTCGGCCTGCTGCTGGCGATCTTCACCATGCAGCGCGAGCTGCCCGGCGCGCTCGTCGTCCTGGTGCTCTTCGGATTCGTGACGATGCTCTTCATGGGCGTCGTCCAGACGCTCCTCCAGACGCGCTCGCCTGACCACCTCCGCGGCCGTGTCATGAGCGTGCAGACGATGCTGTTCATGGGGTTCATGCCGCTCGGGACGATGGTGCTCGGCTCGCTCGGCACCGCCGTCGGCCTCGACCGCGCGCTTCTCGCCGCGGGCATCGTCGTGGCGGCGGTCGCGCTGTTCGCGGCGATCCGCGTCGCGCCCCTGCGCAACGCCATCGCCGAGCCCGGAGCGCGGCTGCGCGCAAGGGCGACGCCCGCCAGGGCGGGCTAAAGGCGCGAGGCTGGCCGTCTGGACGGGTAAGCTCCCGGGACGTCAGGCCGGCTTGTGCCCGTACGCGCCGTGTCTCGGCCGAGCGTTGTGGCGATGCCGTCAGGCTGAGTGCTGAGTGGTCCGGGTCAGGCTGAGTGCTGGGGCGCGGTACGCATGGCTCCGCGTCGCGGACGAGCGGGCGCGGTCGCCGCGTCTTGGGCCTTCGCCGCCGATGCGGCGTCCTTGTCCTCGGGTGCGCGCCGGAGCGCGAAGCAGTGCGCGCACACCAGTTCGTCGGAACCGGCGAGGAGGATGTACGCATCGTCCCCGCAGTCGACGCACTGGCCTGGCGCGATCCGTAGTCGTTCGCGTCTCACGGCGACCCCCTTGGTGTAATGGGCGCGGCATGCATGAACACGGCCACGCATGCCGGACGGTCATCCCCGACCTGACG
>JBBPYG010000105.1:0-3819 GCA_038200085.1 Candidatus Limnocylindria bacterium
CCGCCACCCCAGATCTGCGACGACATGCCCATGCCGCGGCGGCGATGCGGCGCCGAGCCGCGCATCCCGGCGGGCTTTCTCCGGGCCCAGCCGATCTCGCGCGCGCCGACGTCGTAGCACTCCAGGAGACGCTTCGCCGAGTACGGCGTGCCACTCTGCACGTCGAGGGTCGCGCCGGCGTGGCGGCGGCGCATCTCGAGCGGGTCGACGCCGACGCGGTCGGCGAGCTCGTCGAGCGCCGATTCGAGCGCGAAGGTCCCTTCGACGTACCCAGGCGCGCGGAAGGCCGAAAGCGCGCCGGCGTTCGTCACCACGCGGTACGACCGCGTGCTCACGTGCGCGATGTCGTAGAGCGCGTTCGTCGGCCCCGTGGGACTCGCGACCCAGCGGCCCTGCCCGGAGTTCGAGTACGACACGTGCTCCACCGCGTGGATGCGGTCGTCTCGCCAGCCGACGCGCACGTGTTGGAGCGTGGCCGACCGGTTTCCCGCGGCGAGGTTCTCTTCCGCGCGGGTGAACACGCAGCGCACGGGGTGGCCGAGCTGGCGCGTGAAGACGGCGGCGACGATCGTGTACTTGCCGACGCCCCCCTTCGAGCCAAAGCCGCCGCCCATGAAGTCGCAGATCACGCGGATCTTCGAGAACGGAAGGCCGAGCGACTTCTGGAGCCCGGAGCGCACGTCGAACACCGACTGCGTGGACTCCCACACCGTGAGCGTCTCGCCGTCCCAGCTCGCGACTGCGCCGTGCGACTCGAGGCAGTTGTGCAGCTGCGTCGACGTCCGGTACGTCGCCTCGACGATCGTCTCGCAGCCAGCGAAGGCCCGCTCGCCATCACCGCGCGTGTACGACTCCGACTCCGTGACGTTGCCCTTGTCCTCGAGGCGCGGCGCGTCATCGCGGATTGCGTCCTCGAGGTCGACGACGAACGGCAGCGGCTCGTACTCGACGTCGATCAGCCGCAGCGCCTCCTCCGCCGTCTCCTCGTCGTCGGCCGCGATCGCCGCGACGTCGTCGCCCACGAAGCGCACTTCGGTGCGGAAGATCGATTCCTCGCCGCGGAACGGCGTCTTCGGCATGTTGAAACGGTGCAGGACGCCCCGGACGCCGGGCAATGCAAGGGCGCGCGCCGCGTCGACGTGACGGACGCGCGCCCGCGGATGCGGGCTGCGCAGGATGCGCGCGTGGAGCATGCCTGGCAGGGCGATGTCCGCGGTGTAGTGCGCGCGGCCGGTGACGCGCTGGAAGCCGTCGACGCGCCGCCGCGGCTTCCCCACCGCGGTCGTCGCGTGGCCGTCGGGCCACGAGGCGAGATCCTCGCCTTCGACGAGCGCGAGCTCCTCGTGTACCTCGCCCTCGAACTCGATGCGGGTCTTGACGACGCGCGGGCTCACGCTCGCTCGCGCTCCAGCCGCTCGGCTCGTTCCGTACGCCGGGCCGCCGCGAGCCCGGCCGCGACGATCTTCGGATAGGCGCCGCAGCGGCACAGGTTCCCCGCGACGGCGCGCTTCACGTCATCCTCGGTCGGCGCGGCGTTCTCCCGCAACAGCGCGACGAGCGACATGAGCTGGCCGGGCGTGCAGAAGCCGCATTGGAACGCGTCGTGGTCGACGAACGCGCGCTGCAGCGGGTGCAGCCCGGCGTCCCGGTTCAGGCTTTCGAGCGTCTCGACGGGCCGGCCCTCGCACGCGATAGCGAGCGTCATGCACGAATACACGGGCCGTCCGTCCACGAGGACGGTGCACGCGCCGCACGTCCCCTCATCGCAGACCTTCTTCGTCGCCGTGAGCCCCAGCTCGTCGCGGAGCGCGTCGAGCAGCGTTCGGCGAGGGGGAACGTGGACCGTGACCTGGCGGCCGTTCACCGCGAGGGCGACGTCCACCGGGCCGGGACCGACGAAGGCCGTGGGTCGCGCGCGTGCTGCCACCGCGCCACTGTATCGAGCGATGGGCCAGAGAGTTTCTGTCGGGGCGCCAATCGGCCGGCACCCTCTCGCACGAAGGGGCGCTATAGCGCCGTGGCTTCCACCATCGCACGGGCGAGCCGGTACGCTTGCGCGAGCCTTCTCGGAGACATCACCTTGGGAGGTCCGCGTTGATCGAGCGCGTCGGCGTCGTCGGGTTCGGGCTCATGGGTTCAGGCATCGCGCAGGTCTGCGCGCAGGCGGGGCTGGACACCGTCGTCCGCGAGGTCGACCAGCGTTTCCTCGACAAGGGCTTCGAGCGTGTGGACGCCTCGTTGGCGCGCCTGGTGCGAAGCGCCAAGCTGTCCGAGCCGGACGCTGCGGCCGCGCGCGGACGCATCCGCGGTACGACGTTACTCGATGAGCTCGCCGACCGTGACCTCGTCATCGAGGCGGTCGTCGAGGACATGCGGCTGAAGCGCGAGGTATTCGGCGAGCTCGATCGCCTCTGCCCGCCCGGGACGCTGTTCGCGTCGAACACGTCGAGCCTCACGATCGTCGAGATGGCCGCGGCGACCAAGCGGGCCGACCGCTTCGCCGGCCTGCACTTCTTCAACCCGGTGCCGGTCATGCGCCTGGTCGAGATCGTCCGAGCCATCACCACGAGCGACGAGACCGTCGCGGCCCTGCGCGACTTCGTCGCCAGGCTCGGCAAGACGGGCATCGTGTGCAAGGACACGACCGGGTTCGTGGTCAACCGGCTGCTGGTGCCGTACATGCTCGCCGCCGTCCGTGCGCTCGAGCAGGCGGTGGCGAGCGCGGAGGAGATCGACCAGGCCATGATGCTGGGAGCGGGTCATCCGATGGGACCGCTCGCCCTTATCGACTACACCGGTCTCGACGTGAACCTCTACGTCGCGAACATCATGTTCGACGAGTTCAAGGACCCCAACCTCGCGCCGCCTGCCCTGCTCAAGCGCATGGTCGCGGCCGGCCAGCTCGGCGTGAAGTCCGGCAAGGGGTTCTACGAGTACGACGAGCGGGGAAAACGAAAGTAGCGAACGCAACGCGCGTATCGATCCGATGCGCCGCGAAGTGGGCAAGCCCGATACCGATGGGGAGGCCGACCCCTTGAGCGGCCTGGCGATCGAGGCGGAGGCAGGGCGGAAGGCGGGGCGGTGGTCCCTGCTCGCGGCCGTCGCGCAGATCGCGCTGGTGGCCGTCGGCGCCCTGTACTTCCCATACCTTCGCAACTTCCTCATCGCGGTCGGGTACGGCTTCATCCTGCCCGCGATCGCCGTCATGCACGTCCGCAACGCGCCGGTGCGCGACAGCGGCGCGATCCTCGGAACGATCGCCGGGACATCGGCCGTCGCGATGGGGCTGGCGGGATCGGTCAACGTCGACCTCGAACCGGCGGCGCTGCTGCTGCTCGGCGTGTGGTGGTGGACCACCGGCAAGATGGCCGCGCAGACGCGCTCGCTGCCCGCCGGTTTCGGTGTCGCCACCGCCGCCGGGGGAGCCCTGGCGGCGGCGGCCGCGCTTCTCGCGGCGTTCTCATCCGCCTCGATCGCGGTCCTTCCGGCGAGCATCGCCATCGTCGCCGAGCAACCCTACTTCGCGATCTCGCATGCGGCGCTCGGCGCGTGGCTCCTCGCCCTCGCTGCGGTGTTCCGCACAGTGGACCGCGCCGCTCGTTAGTCGCCGCGGCCGCTAGTCGTTGCGGCAGCTACTCGCCGACGATTACCGAGTCCGCGGCGATCGAGGTCGCGCCGGCCGGTCGCACCCCACGCAACGTAGACTGCCCGCGATCTCAGGGTGTGCCGGGAAGACTGGTCGGCAGGAGAACGCACATGCCCCGGCTTCCCGGCAGCGACCCCGGGCGATGACGACCGATCTCGTCGCCGCCGCCCAGG
>JBBPYG010000106.1:0-5197 GCA_038200085.1 Candidatus Limnocylindria bacterium
CCGCGCGGAAGACTGTCCTCTTCCGCGCGCCCATGGTCGCGGATGCACCGCACTCGTAGCCGGTCCACCGGGGCGCGGGGGTACGACCGAGGAAGGGTCGCGAGGAGTACCGAGGGTGTCCGGAGGGTCGGTGCCAGTGGCCAAACGACGTATCTGTCACCTGTCACACCTGTCACCCCACCCCTCCCTTTCGGTCCCGTTTGTCCTCTTCCGCGTGTACGTAACCGCGAAGGAGAGGTGACAGTTGGGACAGGTGACAGTTAGACAGTTCGTACTCAGCGGATGGGTTTTTCTGTCTCATCGGTCACTTCTGTCCCGCCGCCTATCTGTCACCGGTTTCCTACTGTCACCGGAACTGTCACCCTCGCGGAGGCGCCTGTACGTCACTCGCGTCCCGCCCTTCGAGGGTGTCGCGGCCTCCTCGATCAGCCCCGATTCCTGGAGCGTCCTGACGATCGGACCGAGCTCGTCCAGGCGGAGGTGACTCCGCCGCAGCAGGTCACGCCGATCGATCCCGCCGTTGTTGCCGATGAGCTCCTCGACGCGCTCGATGTCGCGGCCGTAGCGCGTCGCCGTAGCGAGCCCGCGCTCGGTCAGCGCCTTCGTGTTCGCCCACAGCAGCTCCGCGAGCGCGGTCCCGTAGCCGACCGAATCGACGTGCAGCCCGGCGGGCAGGATGCCCTTGGGAACGTCCGCCGACAGCTGGTAGATCATCGCGAGCTTCAGCGCCGCGGTCTCGAGGCGGCTATGGAAGCCCTGTAGGTCCGGCGGGACGTGCTCCTCCTCGTGCCGGCGCAGCCAAGCGTCGAATGCGGTCTGAGCGTCGGTCGCGATCGTGAGCTTCGACTCGAGCTTCGCCAGGCGTGCGAGGACGCCAGTTAGCTCGCGCTGGCCTACGTCGTTCCGGTGCGTCACCAGTCCGCGCCATTCGAGCTTGTCGGTCGCGGGCCAGAAGAGGAACCGAGGAAGGAAGCCGCCGCGTACGTCGCCCTCGCTGATTCGCTTCTGTAGCCAATCGATCGTGGACGCCGAGAGGATCGAGACCGCCGGCTCGCAGATCGTCACCTTCTTCGACTGCAGCACGCGCTCCCAGCGTGTCGGCGCGTCGTAGAGCTCCGTCAGCTGCTCTTTCGTGCCGCCCATGTACTCGCGCCCGAGAACCGCGAGCAGGCCGCCGAACTCGCCGACCTGGATCACGCCGGCCGGCTGCGACTGGAGCTGATCGAGGAAGCGTTCGCGCGAGAAATCGTTCGGGAGGATCGCGCCCGGCGCTGCCTCGTGCAGCAGGCGCATTCCGATCGAGATCGACGTCGTCTTGCGGAAGTAGCTCGACGGCGCGACGAGCACGCTCCACAGGTGCGGGAAGAGGTCGGTTCCCCAGGCGTGCGTGCGGATTCGGTTGCCGGCGGCCGCGGAGAGCATCGAGAGGCCCACCGCGAGGTGGTAGATGGGCGGGGCGTCGGTGAGCGCACTCGCGTACTCGACGTAGCTGGGCAGGAATCCGCGCGACGGCAGGACGGCGGGGTCGATCGCCGCGCTCATGCGGCGAAGGCCTGCGGTTCGAGCCGGAGCGCGTACGTGGAGCGCGCGAACTCGTCGAGCAGATCCGAGAGAGTCCACCAGCGGATGACTCGCCGGCCGTAGGTCGGGTCGGTGAGCGCGCGGTCGGGGTCGAAGCCTTCGACGCCCTCGAGCGCGGCGGCGAGCGCCTGGCGATCGCCGGATCCACGCGCGTCGTTCCACACCCGGATGGCGCGGACGCGCTCGGCCTCGAGGTCATCGAGCCCGCCGCCGTCGAGCCAGGTCGGGAGCGGCACGAGGCTCACGGGCAGATAGCCGAGCGCGGCGAGCGTCCGCGTCATGAGCTGCGCCCCCGCGACGCCGGCCGGGTCGGTGTCGTAGACGACGCGGATCTCATTCGCCCCGACGCCCAGCGCCGCGACGACGATGTCCCTGGCGACTCCCGGTCGCGCCGATCGCGCGCCGTGGAGCCCGCAGACAGCGGAGATCCCGCGCGACGCGGCGATCCACACCTTCAGCTCGCCCTCGAGGACGTAGAGGACGTCGGCGGGCTCCAGCGGGAGCTCGAAGTGGCCGTAAGCGCGGTCCGCGGCCGGGCACGACGCGGCCGGATCGTGGAGCCAGAGTGTCTTCGGCCCCTCGCCTCGCGTGCGCCGGAACCGCGCGCATATCTCGCGGCCGCCGTCGTCACGCAGCGGGACACGGACGCCATCGAAGCGCTGCTCCAGCCCGTAGCGGACCGCGATCGCGCCGGTGACCCCGCGGACCTCGAGGTCGGTGATGGCGCTCATGCCGGTGCCTTCGCCACGACGAGCTCCTGCTCGAGGTCATCGGCGCGGACGCCGTGCTCGTCGAGCAGCGCGCGCAGCGCGTCGTTGCTAGCCGGGCAGTCGGACTCGTGGCCCATCGTGGCGTGGCCGATCCTGCCTTCAAGAGACAACCTCGCGCCGCACGCGCAGCGCCCGGTGAGCGTCGCCTGCCGCCGGCGCGCGAGCGCCTGGCGGACGGGATGCGGCAGGGCGGGGCTCGGCCGGATGACGACGTAGGCGACGTTCACCTGCGGCCCCTGCGGTTCAGACGCGTGCGTTCCTGAACGCGCTCGGCCTGTTCCCGTTCCAGAACGTCGTCGAGCGGCTCGGGGAGCAGCGCGTCGAGGCGAGCCCGCAGGAGCTCCTGGCCGCTGAGTCCACGCGTCATACCCGCCGCCAGATGTCACCCACGTCCGAGAAGGACTGAGCGAACCGCGAGGCGTCGGTGCCGAAGTACGCGGCGACTGACGGGAACGGCGCGCCGGCCTGGCTCGCACTGAACCGCAGCCGACCGCGGATGAGGCAGAGCGTGCAGTCGCGCAGCGCCGCGAACCATGCCGTGTCGGTACGCGCCGGCACGAGCGCGACGGCGGCCTTCGTGCGGCCAGCCGTGAACTCATCGCGGAGCTTGGTCACCCATCGCCCGATGGCGTCGCCGTAGGGCGGGTTCATGTAGACGCGCCCGGTCCACGGATGCGCTAGTCCGTCGTCCGCTTCGGTGAAATGGCGCTTGGCCGGGACGTTCGGGGTGCCGGTGTTTGAGCATGGGTCGAGGTCGATGGCGCCGAGCGTCGCGACGACGCGCTCGATGATTTCGGGCGGCGTGTACCACTCGGGGGTGTCGCTCGCGTAATGAACGGCCATGCCGTTGCCTTCACCCAGCAGCAACGCTCGTCGGCTCGACCGCCACGGCGAGTCCTCGGCATCGTCGTCGTAGCGCAGCAGCCCGCGATGCACGAGGTCGGCGATCTGGCGGAAGTCGGAGCGCTCGTCCTTGTTCAACCCTTCGGTCGTGAGCGAAGGGTCCTTCTTGCCACGAAGCATCGCCTCGCGTCCCGGTCCCAGCACCTCGCCCACGCGCGCCTCGATGCGCCGCTGCGCGCCCCACAGGTACGGCGCGGCCTCTTTGTCCTTGAGATAGACCGACAGCGCCTCGGCGCGACGCTGCCACTCCAGCAGGTCATCGACGCTGTCGATTTGCTGGACGGCGACCGCGATGCGCTGCTCGAGAGTCGCGGCGGCTTGAGGCGTGATGTCGGTGTTGGGTAACGCCGGGAGCTGCGCCAGTTCCTTCGTCACGACGACGCTTCCGGACAGCGACACTTCAGCTCGCAGGTGAACATCGGCCGCGCCCCGCACTCCCCCGCCCCGTGAGCGAGATGCGAGCAACCTGAGCAGCGTACCGGTTCGGGGATGGCCTGCGGCTGCGGCTCGTGGGTGAAGACGCCGACGCCGAGGTGCTTCACCGCGCCATCGACAAAGGCCGTGTACCAGCCGCAGACGCTGCACTCCTGCCATTCCTGGACGTGGGTGGTCACGACGCCGCTGCCCGCGCCCGCTCGGCGACCTCATCGAGGATGTGGCGACTGAACAGACGGGACGGGGGAACGCCAAGGGCATCTACCAAGAGGTCGATGTGCGCTGGGGTCGGAATCCACCGTGAGCGGTCCCTGTCCGAGCGCTTCGGCCTCGTACGCCTCGTGCGGCCGCCCGTCGCGGTAGCGCTTGTCGGTCTTGAGGATCGGCTCGACGCCGCCGCGGCGCAGCTCACGCGCCTGCTCCTCGGTGATCGCGAGGCGTTCCCATGTGTCCTCGTCGAAGGTGCGGCCGGTCGCGTGTCAGAACGCGCCGCGTATTCGCCTCGATGACTCCGCCGGAGAGATCGAGGTCGCCCACGTACAGCACGCGGGTGTCGGGGTCCGACACGACGGGCGCCACGACGTTGATCAGGAACCCGCGCGCCTGCCCGTTGGTCGGGGCGATCGGCGCGAGGTAGCCGTAGGCGATGCTGCGCTCGAACACGCCGGCCACGGCTCGCGACTCGGTGATGACGACGGGATGCGATGTCCCGATCCACGGATCGACCCGCGCCTCGTCCACGGTCTCCGCGAGGTACTCCGCGACCGATGGCGCTGAGCGCCAGACGTGCAAGGTCCGCGTGTCGTCGAGGATCCAGTCCCACGGAATGACGCCGGCCTCGCGCAGATGCGTCGCGGCCTCCTGGAAGTCCTGATCCGCTCGCCGTGCGCCCGTACGAACCTTGCTCACATTCCCGGCCTGCTCCTCCTCGTAGAAGAGGAAGCGCACGACGGTCGGCAGTTCGTCCGCCGCCTCGTGGCGCTCGAGGGCGGCGAGCACGACTCGCTGGAGGCGGCCCTTCGTGGTGCCCGGATCTGACAGGAGGCCGTCGGCCTCCGCGCGCTGCAGGCGTCCGCTCACGATGGGGGCTCGAGCTCGGTGTCCCTCATGCCGCGCTCGCGCGCCGGCGGGGCAGGACCTCGACGTGGACGAACGGATCGCCATCGTCGGCGGTCGCGACGCAGGCGCCGCAGAGCCATTTCGGCGCGAGCTCCTCGAGCCCGACGACGACGATCGTCTCCCGCAGCTCGAGGTTCGGCCGGAGGCACATGTCGCAGCGCTCGCCGGACGCGGTGACGCCGGCGGTCCTATTCTGGCGACGGGGATGCCGGTGCAAGCGGCGCCTCCTTCTCGAGGGCGCCGGCAAGCTTTGGGAGCACCGGCGCCTTCGTTTTCATATGGCTCATTTCCGAGATCTGGATCCCGCACCCGGCCGGGCACGCGTCGCCGGTGAGCCCGCGGAGCTCCGCGTTGAGCGCCGAGACCCGGCTGAGCGTTCGTCGCGCGTC
>JBBPYG010000107.1:0-7842 GCA_038200085.1 Candidatus Limnocylindria bacterium
GCACGCTCGCATCGGCGCCCGCGGCGAGCAGGGCCTCCGCGACCTTGCGGTCGCCCATCTCAGCCGCGCCGTGGAGCGCCGTCCAGCCGTGGCGCTGCTGCGCGTTGACGTCCGCGCCGGCGGCGACGAGCGCGAGCGCGCACTCCCGGTCCCCGCCGTCGGCGACCGCGCTGTGTAGCGCCGTGACCTGCATCGGATTGCGCGCGACCGCTCGCACGTCGGCGCCTGCCGCGATCAGCTCGCGGATGACCTGCGGGTGCTTGAAGAACGCCGCCAGCCCCAGCGGGAAGAACCCGTCGGGACTGTACGCGGAGGCGAGCGAGGGGTCTGCGTCCACGAGCTCGCGCACGCGCGCCGCGTCGTCCACCGCCGACGCCTCGAACACGTCGAGCTCGCGTCCCTGCGCGAGCAGCAGGTCCGCGATGTCGGCCTTTCCGTTGTAAACGGCCGTCAGGAGTACCGATACCCGTCCGGATCGCGCGCGGCGGCGGTCGCCGGATCTTCGGCGAGGATGCGCATGACGCCGTCTCGGTCGCCTTCCTTGACGGCCGCGAAGATATCGGCCACCGCATCGCCTCCCGACCCGCGCTCGCCGCGCCCCCCCGGCGGTCGGCAGCGGTGGCAGAATCGTAGCGAAGATGCTCCGACCGTCCTTAGCCGCATAGCTCCGCCGCAGGCGACCGGACCGTGACCGCGCCCGGCGACCGCACCGGCGAGCAGCTCGCGGCGAACCGGCGCCTCTGGGACGAACGCGTCGACGTTCACTACCGGTCGGCGTTTTACGACGTCGATTCGTTCAGGACCGGCGGCTCACGCATCTCGCAGTTCGAGCTCGACGAGATCGGCGAAGTCGCGAACAGGGACCTCCTGCACCTCCAGTGTCACTTCGGCCTCGACACGCTGTCGTTCGCGCGACTCGGCGCGCGCGTCACCGGCGTCGATTTCTCCGCACCCGCCGTCGAGCGCGCGCGTGAGCTGGCGGCGGAGCTCGGCCTGGCCGCGACGTTCGTGCGGTCCGACGTCTTCGAGCTGCCCGGGACGCTGAGCGGCGATTTCGACATCGTCTACACGTCACACGGTGTCCTCGGTTGGCTCCCCGACCTGCGCCGCTGGGCCGAGGTCATCGCGCACTTCCTGCGTCCCGGCGGCGTCTTCTACATGGCCGAGATACATCCCGTGGCGCAGGCGCTCGACGACGCGGAGGAGGCGACGGAGCCGCGCCTCCGGTACCCGTATTTCTCGCTGCCCGCGGCACTCGAGTTCCCGGTGGCCGGTTCATACGCGGAGCCGACCGCGACCTTCGCCGAGCCCACCGAGTACACCTGGACCCACGACCTCGGGGAGATCGTCACGAGCATCGCCGGCGCTGGACTGCGGATCGACCTTCTCCACGAGCACCCGTTCAACGCTTGGCGCCTTCCCTTCCTGGTGCTCCGTGACGGCCAATGGCGGTTGCCGACGGACACGAAGGGCGAGCTACCGCTGTCCTTCTCGCTCAAGGCGATCAAGCCGCTCGGCTGACCTCGGCGGACCGGGGCGGAGCGACATGATCGTTTGCGGCTCCCGGCGCGAGCGCGTACGCTCCGCCGCAACAACTTCATACGCGTCTCATCGAGAGGGTGGAGGGAAGACGGCCCGTTGAAACCCGACAACCTGCGGCGAACGCCGTAAGGTGCCAAGTCCGGTGGCGGGGAGCCACGAGATGAGAAGCGAGTGGGACCGGTCCGTCGGACCGGTCTTTTTCGTTCCCGGACTACTCGAAGCGAGCGCGTGGAGAGGGGAGACGCATGCCTCGCTATAGGCTTCGCTGCCGCGCGTGCGGCGCAACGGGGAGCGCCGACGATCGCCACTCGTGCTCTGAGTGTCTCGGCCCGCTCGAGGTCGTCTACGACGACGCGCTCGCCTCGGGCCGCGAATTGCGCGAGGAGATCGAATCTGGCCCTCGATCGATCTGGCGCTACCGGCCGCTGCTCCCCGTCGATCGCATCGAAGACCCCGGCCACGTCGGGTGGACCCCGCTCGTGCGTGCCGATCGCCTTGGACGCGCGCTCGGCCTGCGGCAGCTGTACTTGAAGAACGACACGGTCACGCCGTCCTTCTCCTTCAAGGACCGCGTGGTCGCGATCGCGGCGGCGAAGGCGAAGGAGTTCGGCTACGACACGATCGCCTGCGCTTCGACGGGGAACCTCGCCGGCGCGGTCGCGGCGGCCGCGGCCCGCCTGGGGCTGCGCGCCGTCGTGTTCGTCCCGGCCGGCATCGAGCCCGCGAAGCTCGCGGCGCCGGTGATCTACGGAGCGCAGCTGGTCGCGGTGACCGGCACGTATGACGACGTAAACCGCCTCGTGGCGCAGGTCGCGGACGAGCGTCACTGGGCTTTCGTGAACTTCACCCTGCGTCCCTACTACACCGAGGGATCGAAGACGCTGCTGTTCGAGACCGTCGAGCAGCTCGGCTGGCGCCTCCCCGACGCGGTCGTCATCCCGGTCGCATCCGGCGCGCTCTTCGTGAACACGGCCAAGGCGGCCCGCGAGCTGATCAGTACTGGCCTCGCGGCAGACCTCCCACTCAGGCTGTTCGGCGCGCAGCCAGAGGGCTGCGGTCCGGTCGCGGCCGCGTACGCCGGTGGGCAGCAGCGCTTCACGCCGGTGCGGCGCCCCGCGACGGTGGCGCATTCGCTCGCGATCGGTTCGCCTGCCGACGGGAACGCGGTGCTCGCGCTCGCGCGTTCGAGCGGAGGAGCGGTCGAAGCCGCGACCGACGACGAGATCCTCGAGGCGATCCGGCTCGTCGCGCGGACCGAGGGCATCTTCGTGGAGCCCGCCGCCGGGACCACCGTCGCATGCCTCGCGCGGCTCGCCCGTGGGAACGCGGTCGATCCTGACGCGACCGTCGTCGCGTACCTCACCGGCAACGGCTTCAAGACGGCGGATGTCGCCCTTCCGGCATCGACCGGCACGATCCGCATCCCCGCTCGGCTCGATGCGTTCCTCGAGGCGTTCGACGACGTCGAGAAGGAGGCGGCGTGATGGCCACGATCAGGGTCCCCACCGTATTGCGGCCGCTGGCCGGCGGCGCGCCGGTGCTCAAGTCGCCAGCGCAGACACTCTCCGCGCTGCGCGCCGACCTGTCCGCGCGTTTCCCGCCGCTCGCCGCGCGGCTGTACGGCGCCGACGGCGCGCTCCAGGAATACGTGAACGTCTTCGTGGACGGGAACGAGGCCCGCGAGCTCGCGGCGGACGCGCCGATCTCGCCGGACGCCGAGGTCGTCCTGCTCCCCGCGGTGTCGGGTGGCTAGCGTGCGCGGTTTGGACTTGCGCGCGACCAGCACCGCAACTGGAACGACGCGGGCCGATGCCGCCCGGTCGTCGGCGCGGCTCGCGTCGTGAGCCGGCTGGCGCGGCGATCGCCGTGTGACCCTTCGCGATGACGCTGCTTCAGTGCTGCGTGAACGGAGGGCGCACGCGCTCCGACCATCCGGCGGTGCCGCTGACCCCGGCGGAGATCGCCGAAGACTGCCGCGTCGCGGTCCGGGCCGGCGCGCGCGAGCTGCACGTGCACCCGCGCGATGGCGAGGGGCGGGAGACGCTCGACCCCTGGTACTGCGACGCGACGGTCAGCGCGGTGCGCGCGACGTGCCCAGGTATCCCGCTGGGGCTCACGACGATCGCGGACGCAGAGCCCGACCCCGATCGCCGCCTCGTCCTGGTGCGCGCGTGGCACGTCCCTCCCGACTATGTGTCCGTGAACTTCAGCGAGAACGGCGCGGCGGAACTCTGTCGCGCGCTGCTGCAGCGCAGGATCGGGATCGAGGCGGGACTGTGGTCGGAGTCCGACGCCGAGCGCTTCATCGCGAGCGGCGTTGCCGAGCAGTGCCTACGCGTGCTGATCGAACCCGTCGATACCGATCCGAGCGCCGCCATGAAGACCGCGCGCCGCATCGAACGGCTCGTTCGCGGCACCGGCATCGCGCTCCCGCTGCTGATCCACGGCCGCGACGGCACGGCGTGGGACGTGCTTACCGCGGCCCTGCGCGACGGCTACGACGCGCGGATCGGGCTCGAGGACACGATCGTGAAAGAAGACGGCGCGGCCGCACGGGACAACGCCGAGCTCGTCGCGATCGCGGCGGCGTTCGTCGAGCACACACAGCAGGCGCGGACGGACCCACGCACGGCGCCCACGTAGCCCCGAACTCAGCTGCCCTCGCGCTGCCGGCTGCGCTCTGCGCTGAAGCCCTCGGGATAACGCCGCTCGAGCTTGCGGATGTTCATGGCCGCGACGTCCGTGAGCGTCACCCCGATCGCACGCGCCGCGAGCGCCGCGTACCAGAGGATGTCGCCGAGCTCCTCCGCGACATGGTCCGCGTCGAGATCGTGCCCGTGGAAGGCGACCTTCTTAATGTGGTCGGCGACCTCGCCGGCCTCACCCGCGAGCCCCAGACCCGCGAGCAGCAGCGTCTCCCTGCGCGAGCCCGCTGCGGGAGCGGTGCGCGCGGCGGCAGCCTCATACGAAGAGAAGTCCATGGCGGCCTCCGATCGATCGGTCATCGCTGGGGGCGCCGGATGGTCCCGATGCGCCGCATCAGGGCAGCGGCTCGACCTCGGACATGAACGCTCAGCGCTGGTAGTCGGCGCGGAAGGCCTCGAAGCGCGCGTAGAACGCGTCGGGGGTCTCGCCGAATGTCCCCGTGAACGCGCTGTGCCAGTCGACTCCAGCGGCGACCCGCGCGCACCACGTCCGAAGGGGCAGCGGGCCGCTTGCCGCGAGGAGCCGGTCGACGGCGAGATACGCGACGGCGAAGGGATTCGTATCCGAGGGCCAGCTCGACTCGAGGGAGCGCAGCGCCATCGGCGTGCCGCTCTGAAGCTGACGCCTCACGAACGTGTCGAGCGCAGCCGCGGACACCAGCCCGTCTGTCTCCATCGCGCGGTACGCGAGCGATTCGGCCATGCCCTCGCTGATCCAGCGCGGTCCGAGCATGCACGCATCGCCGCCCAGCTCGTGCTGCCACACGTGAACGTACTCATGCGCGGCGAGCTCCTTCCGCTCGGTGGCCGCGGTCCATGTATCGGGTGCGGCCGCGCGCGGGCTCTGCCACTCGCTGTTGTGCGTGACGATCTCGAATGCGGCGCCCGTCGTGATGCAGCAGTACCTCTGCGTCCCGTCGCCGGTGTACACGTGGGCATCCGCGCGGCCGGAGCGATCGCCGCCGGCGAAGGAGCGCAGGTAGCGCGCCTCCCGCGCAACGCCCTCGTGCACGTCGGCGATGTCCTGGGCCAGCACGCCCTGCCCGATGCTGTAGTACAGGCCGGCGGGGTCGCCGGGCGTCGGGGCAGGGTCGCTTCCATCCGCGTTCAGCACCGTGATCTGCCAGAAGACGCCGAAGTCCTCCATCCACGTCGCGCCCTCGACGAGCGGACGGATCCCGATGCGGTACGTGCCCGGAGTGACGGGCGCGCGCACCGCGAACTGGAACCACGCGATCTGTCCCGGGCCGACGTACGCCGATGGCTGGACCGCGACGCGGTCGTAGCGCGGCCACCCTGTGTCCGGCGATCCGAGCTGCCCGTCCCCGCCGACGATGCTCGGCTGGTCCTGGCCGGGCTCCCACTGCCACGTCCCGAGGTACGCCGACTCGCCCATGCGGCCCTGTACCCACCCGCGCGAGCCTGAGTTGTAGTACGCGACGACGGCGGTCGCGCTCTGCCCGGCGCAAAGGCGCATGTAGCCGCTCTGCCCGTACCACGACGCGTGGAAGCCGGGTATCCCTGCCGGCACCCGCGCGGGCGGCGGAATGCCGGGCAGGACCGATGAGGCGCAGCCCGCGGCGGCGACGCGCGCAGACGCGACCACGCCGCAAAGGACCAGCCCGACGCATGCGAGGACAGCGATGGTCCGCCTCACGGCGTACAGCGTAGTGGCCTTGCCTCGGTCCACCGCCGCTATCACACTGCACAGCGTTGACAGACCCGCCGACGCTCCAGCGATGGTGGGTCAGCTACGTGGCCGTCGCGGCGGCCGCGGTGCTGCTCGTGCTATCGGCGGCGGAGGCGGTCGGCCGCGTGCTCCGCCCGATCGCGCACCTCGGCCTCGTCGTCCTCTTCGCGATCGTCGTCGCGTTCGTGCTCGCTCCGCTCGCGACGCGCCTGGAGCGTGTCGTGCGGTCGCGCACCGCGGCCGTGGTCGTGAGCTTCCTGGCTGCGCTCGCGGTCCTCTTTGGCGCGATCGCCCTCCTCGCCGCCCCGCTCATCAGCGAGTCCGGCCGCCTCGCGGATCAGATCCCGACATACGTCGAGCGGCTTCAGAGCGGCGACGCGGTGACGGTGCTCGGTGTCCAGATCCCGGACGAGCTGCGCGCGCGACTCGGCTCCGCCGTCGGCGATCTCGGAGGTCAATTCGCCGTCCAGGCGGTCGCGATCGTCGTGACGATCGTGTCCGGTGTCGTCGACCTGTTTCTCGTTTTGATCATCGCGCTGTACCTGCTGCTCGGCCAGCGGCGGATCCGCGCGTTCGCCCTACGCGCCCTTCCACACCGCTATCGCGAACCGGTCGAGGGCGTGGAAGCCGAGGTGGCGCGCGTGTTCGGCGCGTACGTGCGGGGACAGCTCGTCCTTGCGCTTCTCGTTGGCGTCGCCTCGACGATCGCGCTCCTGGTCCTGGGCGTGCCGTACGCGCTGTTCCTCGGCGTGTTCGCCGGTGTAGTGGAGCTGGTGCCGATCCTCGGTCCGGTCCTGGGCGCGATTCCCGCGGTCCTCGTCGCCATGTTCCAGCCGTTCCCGCTCGTGCTGTGGGTCGTCCTGGCCTTCGTCATCATCCAGCAGGTCGAATCGAATCTCCTCGTTCCGCGCATCTCGGGGCACGCCGTCGGGCTGCACCCGCTCGCCGCGATGCTGGCGCTGCTGATCGGGTTGGAGGTCGGTGGGATCGTCGGTGCGCTCTTCGCCGTCCCGCTCGCGGGGGTGATCTGGGTCTTCGCTTCGGCGGCTATGCGCGCCCGCGCCGGCCACGTGCCGGCGGAGCCGGGAGCCGCTCGCCTACGTGACGCCGACGCGCCGGCGGCGGCGAAGGGTGTTCAGCCGTAAGCGAAGGACCGCGCTCGCCGCGACAGGCGAGGGCAGTCAACGGGCCGAAGCCTCGGACCTACGCGCCGGCCGCGATCTCCACGACGAGCGGTCCGTCTTCGCGGTCCCGCAGGCGCGTCCGCACCTCGTCCAGCAGCGCAGGCACATCGTCCAACCGGCGGACCTCCCCGCTCCTGGCGAAGATGAACTCGACCGCGCCCACGCGCGCCTTCGTCGCCTCGGCGACGAGATACGCGTACGCGCCGCCCTGGAGCCGGTAGGCCGCCATCCGCTCGTCGAGCTTCGAGCGGCTCACGTCGTCGGTCTTGTAGTCGACAACGAAGAGGATCCCATCGACTTCGTAGAGGAGATCGATCACGCCCTCGATCGTCGTGTCGCCAAAGGTCGCTCCGACCGGCACCTCCCGCCAGTACCTATTGCTCGTGAGCGCAGCCCGAACCGGTGCGCTGGCCCTGACCGTCTGGGCGAGCTTGATGACCTCGCTCGCTCTGTGACCGATGCCTTCCGCGCCCGCTTCGATGTTCGCGAGAGCGTCGAGCCCGTCGAGCGTCTCGAGATCGATCGTCTCCAGCACCGCGTGCACCGCCCGACCGAGCGCCGTCGCGCCTCTGCCGCGCCTGAATCTGGCGCCGTCGTCGCGCTTGACCGCCTGCGCTTCGAGGGGCTCGTCGTCATGCGCGATGCTGGTGGCGGTCACCAGGTCCATCGCCCCGAGCGTGTCGATCGCGTTCTGCCTCTTGGCGCTCCAGTCGAGCTCTGA
>JBBPYG010000108.1:0-9469 GCA_038200085.1 Candidatus Limnocylindria bacterium
GCCAGGGACGCGATGTACAGGTACGTGCGAAGGAGCGTGCGAGGCGAGAGACCCGGGCCCGTCCCCTCGGCGCCCTGGCGCCGGAGGAACGCCGTCGCGATCAGCACGAGCGCGCCGAGGACCGCGACCGGGACGATGATCCCGAGCAGCATCAGCGGCGGCGGCCGCGCCGGTTGATGCGCGCGGCCCGGCGGTCCGCGGAACCGGCCGCGCCCGCGCCCGTCCCGTTGGCGCGGGGATCACGGCCCGTCGTACCCGCGAGCGCCGCGCTCAGCGCCGCTGTTTCCTTCGCGCTGCCGTCGCTCGTCACCGCGTCGGGTCCCCGCTGGAGAACGAGCAGCCCCCGAAGCTCGACGACCTCATCCCGCAGCGCCGCCGCGCGCTCGAACTCGAGGTTCCGCGCCGCCTGCTTCATCTGCGACTCGAGGTCCTTCACGAGCCGCGTGAGCTCATCCTTCGGCAGGTCGCCCGAGGCGATCGGACGGCCGCGGCGCTCGTAGGTCTCCTCGACGTCGGCCACCTGGCGCAGCCGGATCCCGATGTCGCGGATCGCCTTCACGATGCTGGTCGGCTCGACGCCGTGCTCCGCGTTATACGCGGCCTGGATCGCGCGGCGCCGGTCGGTCTCGTCGATCGCCGCCTGCATCGAGGCGGTGACGCGGTCGGCGTACATCACGACGCGGCCCTCGACGTGCCGCGCCGCGCGGCCGATGACCTGGATCAGCGATCCGCGCGAACGCAGGTACCCCTCCTTGTCCGCGTCGAGGATCGCGACGAGGGTGACCTCCGGGAGGTCGATGCCCTCGCGGAGCAAGTTCACCCCGACGACGACGTCGTACACGCCCAGGCGGAGATCGCGCAGTATCTCGACCCGCTCGAGCGTCTCCACCTCGGAGTGGAGGTAATGGACTTTCACGCCCATCTCGCGCAGGTAGTCGGCGAGGTCCTCCGCCATCTTCTTCGTGAGCGTGGTGACGATGGACCGCTGCCCCGCCTGGACGCGCTGGTCTATTTCGGACAGCAGGTCGTCGATCTGCCCCGCGGTCGGGCGAACGTCGATGAGCGGCTCGAGGAGCCCCGTCGGCCGGATGATCTGCTCGACGAAGCGCGCGGGACCGCCGACCTTCTCCGTCTCGTACGGGCCGGGCGTCGCGGACACGTAGATCGCCTGGTCGAGCCGCTCCTCGAACTCGGGGAACGTGAGCGGCCGGTTATCGAGCGCGCTCGGCAGACGAAAGCCGTAGTCGACGAGGATGTCCTTGCGCGCGCGGTCGCCGCCGTACATGCCGCCCACCTGCGGGATCGAGATGTGCGACTCGTCGATGAACATCAGGAAGTCGGGCGGGAAGTAGTCGAGGAGCGTCCAGGGCCGGCTGCCCGCGGGCCGGCGGGCGAGGTGCCTCGAGTAGTTCTCGATCCCGGCGCACGTGCCGGTCTCGCGCATCATCTCGAGGTCGAAGTTAGTGCGCTGCCGCAGACGCTGGGCTTCGACGAGTCGGCCGGCGGCCTCGAGCTCGGCCAGCCGCTGCTCGAGCTCCGCCTCGATGTCGCGGATCGCCTCGAGGAGCTTCTCGCGCGGGGTGACGAAGTGGCGGGCCGGGTAGACGTCGACCTGGTCGCGCTCCGCGAGGACCTCGCCCGTCAGCGGGTCGAGCTCGGTGATCCGTTCGACGACGTCGCCGAAGAATTCGACGCGGATGGCGAGATCCTCGTACGCGGGATGCACCTCGAGCGTGTCGCCGCGCACGCGGAACTTGCCGCGCGTGAAGTTGCCGTCGTTGCGCTCGTATTGGATGTCCACGAGGTGCCGCAGGACGGTGTCCCGGCGATGCCGCTCGCCTTTGCGCAGGCGGACGGTCACGGCGCCGTAGTCGACGGGAGCGCCGAGGCCGTAGATGCAGGAGACCGACGCGACGATGACGACGTCCCGGCGCTCGAAGAGCGCGCGGGTCGCCGAGTGGCGCATCTTGTCGATCTCCTCATTCCGTGAGGAGTCCTTTTCGATGTACGTGTCGCTCCGGGCGATGTACGCCTCGGGCTGGTAGTAGTCGTAGTACGAGACGAAGTACTCGACTGCGTTCGCGGGAAAGAACTCCTTGAACTCGCCGTACAGCTGCGCGGCGAGCGTCTTGTTGTGGGCCAGTACGAGTGCCGGCCTGGCGGATTCCGCGATGACCTTCGCCATGGTCACGGTCTTCCCAGAACCGGTGACGCCGAGCAGCACCTGATCCTTGTCGCCACGCCCGAGGCCCTCCAGCAGCCGCGAGGACGCGGCGGCCTGGTCCCCCGCGAGCGCCCACGGCAGCGCGAGCTCGAACCGCGCCGCCGCCGACGGCCGCTCGAGGGGCACCTGGAGGACGTCGCTCGAACTCATTCCCGCCCCATTCTAGAACATGCGTTCGGCGGCCGGGCCCGGCTCGGCGGGTCGGCTCGCTGCCGTCCCCGGAGACAGCCCGCGACGCCGCGGCGCACGGCGGCGCGTCCGATCACGAAGGCTCCCACGCGCGATTCTAGGGCGCCCGGTCATCGCACCGGACGGCACGGGCCCACGTTACGCATTTGTGGATGAATGGGGAGAACGCGCCCGCGGCCTTCGCGTTGGCCGGCTCCTTCGCGACGATGACGCCCAGAGCCTTGTCGAGTTCGCGCTCCTGCTTCCCGTGCTGCTGCTCGTCCTGATGGGGATCATCCAGTTCGGCCTCATCTTCGTCACCTACGTGACCATGAACAACGCCTCGCGCGAGGGCGCGAGGTGGGGATCGATCTACGTGTACGACGTGAGCAAGAGCGTCGCGGCGAACGACACCACGCGGCAGGACGGGGTCGTCGACCGCATCATCGCGGCGCGCGGTGTCCTCAACATGTCGCGGAGCTGTGGCAACAACTTCTGCGCGACCTCGGCCTGGGCTTCCGGAGCCACGTGCCCCCCGACGCCGACGGGGTACACGCTCGACTTCTCCGCGAAGAACGGTGGCGCGACCGGGGACACCAGCGTCTGCTACTGGTCGCTCTCGGGTGCGGCGCTGAGCTCCGCCCGGCGCGGCTCGTATATGTCCGTCGAGAGCAACTACCACCTCCAGGTATTCATCCCGCTGCTGGACAGGTTCCTGCCCAACGACCCGATCAAGGGCGCGCCGTGGATCCAGCTGCCGGGCCGCATGACCGTCGTCATCAACTAGCGCGAGCGTCGTAAGAGGAAGAGGTCCAAGAGGACATGGAAGACAAGGCCCGCCGCCGTTCGCGGCTGATACTCATCGTGGGGGTGCTGCTCGCCCTGATCGCGGGCGTGGGCACCTTCGTGGTCGCGTCCGCATCGAAGAGCGAGATCGCGGCGCCCGTGGCGACGACGGAAGTGCTCGTCGCCGCGCGCGACATCGCCGCGCGGACCGCGCTGAGCGCGGCGGACCTGAAGCTCGTGAAGTACACCTCGGACATCGTTCCGGCGTCCTCGCTCGCTGACAGCAAGGAGGCCATCGGGAAGATCGTGACCGTGCCGCTGACGACCGGGGAGCCGATCCTCCCCAGCAAGTTCGCCGCGGCTGCGGGCGTCACGACGTTCACGGTATTCCCGGCGGACGTCGAGATCGCACCCGGCGCTCCCGCGTACCGCGCGTATTCCATCACCGTGCCTGACGCCCAGGCTGTTGGGGGCGCGCTCGCGCCGGGCGACATCGTGGACCTCGTCTACACGATCAACTACGACCCGTCGAAGGCCTTCCAGCACCCCGATCTCAGCAAGCAGGTCGCCGACTTCTCCGCGAAGATCGCGCTCGAACGTGTCCCGATCCTCGCGCGCACCGCGGCCGTCTACACGATCCGCACCGATGCGGCGACCGCGGAGCGCCTCGCCTATCTCCAGTCGGCGGGCGGCACGCTGCAGATGCTGCTGAGGGCGGGCAAGGACGATCGCGCCGCCGGCACCGTCGGCGCCACGCTTGGCCAGGTCCTCCAGACCTTCCAGTTCAAGATCCCGGAGAAGCTCACCCCGTAGCGTCCGGCGCCGCCGGCAGGCCGCGGGCGCTCCAGGCGTCGCGCACGCGGCGCCGGAGCTCCTCCCGGTCGCCGTCGTTCTCGATGAGCACGTCGGCGGCCGCGCGGAACGCCTCCACGCTCGATTGCCGCTCCAGCCGCGCGGCGGCGTCGGCCGACGGCATCCCGCGTCGCGAGAGCCGCGCCACGCGAAGATCCGCCGAGGCGAGCACGACCCAGACCTGGTCGCACACGGTCCGGAGCGACGTCTCCAGCAGCTTGATCGCCTCGACCGCGAGCACCTCGCCGTCGGGCAGCATCGAGCGCGCCTCGAGGATCCTCGCGATCACGCGAGGATGCAGGATGCGCTCGAGGCGCTCGAGCTGCCGCGGGTCGCCGAACACGAGGTCGGCCAGCTTTCGCCGATCGACCTCCTTGTCCTCGCCCAGCACCCCGGTGCCGAAGGTCTGCACGATCGCGCTGTAGCCGACGGTGCCGCGCAGCTGCTCGTCCTTCGCGATCGCGTCGGCGTCGAGGACCATCGCCCCGAGATCGCGCAGCACGGCGGCGACGGTCGATTTTCCGGCTCCGATCGGACCGGTGACGCCGATGACCCGCGCGGTCATGCGTCGTCGCCGCGAGCGGCGGCCCACTCCTCGTACAGCGCGCGCAGCGACGCATCCAGGTCCTCGTATTCGCGGCCGACGCGGCGCGTCTCCAGGTAGTTGCCGGACGCTGCGATCTCCTCTATCCGCGCCTGCAGCGCCTTCACCTGCTCTTCCATCGCCGCGATGCGCGCCTCGATTTCGGCCGACGCGCGCGGCGCGTGCGCCGGCGGGCGTGCCGCTTCGGCCCGGCCTCGCGCCGCTCGCGCCGGCGGTGCCCCAGCGCTCCCTCGCACCGCGGTCCGCGCCGCGGCCGGTCCGGCCTGCCCGGTGGCACGCGCCGTCGCCGCGCCCGCCTGCGCCGCAACGCGGGCGCGCTGGTACGCCGACCAGTTGCCCTCGAAGCGCGAGAGCGAGCCCGACGCGATGACCCAAAGCTCCGTCGCGAGACGGTCGATGAAGTAGCGGTCGTGTGACACGACGAGCATGGTGCCCTGGTACTCCTCGAGCACCAGCTCGAGGGCCTCGCGCGCCGCGACGTCGAGATGGTTCGTCGGCTCGTCGAGGACCAGGAGGTTCGCCTCGCGCGCGGCGAGCCGCGCGAGCGCGAGGCGGCTGCGCTCGCCGCCCGACAGCACCCCGACGGGCCTGAAGACCTCCTCGCCGCGGAAGAGGAAGCGCGCCAGGAGGTCTCGAGCCGCCTGCTCGTCCTGCCCGCTCGCGTCGCGCAGCGCATCGAGCACGGACCGCTCTCCGGCAAGATCGGCCTGCGCCTGCGCGAGCAGCGCGACGCGCGCCGTCGGTGCCGAGGTCACGTGACCGTCGAGTGGCGTCAGGTCTCCGACCAGCGATCGCACCAGCGTCGTCTTCCCCGCCCCGTTCGGTCCGACGATCGCGACGCGCGCGCCGCGCCCCACCCGCAGTGCGGGCGTACGCAGCAGGGGCGCGCCGTAGCCGATCGTGAGCGGCGTCGACTCGAGCACCGTCTCGCTCGCGAGGTGCGCGGCCTCGAGGCGCCAGCCGTGCGAACGTGCGCGCCTGGGAGCGGCGATCCGCTCGACGCGCGCGAGCTTTTTCGCCCGGCCGCGCGCCTCCTTCGCCCGCTGGCCGGCGCCATACCGGCGGATGAAGTCCTCGGTCCGCGCGATCTCCGTGGCCTGCCGCGCGGCCGCGCGGCCGAGCGATGCCTCGCGTTCCGCCCGCTGCCGCGCGTAGTGCGAGTACCCGCCGCGGTACTCGGCCAGCCCGAAGTCGGCGGGCGCGTCCGGGGAGGCGGAAGGCTCGAGCGCGAGCGTGCGGGATGTGACCCGGTCGAGGAACCAGCGGTCGTGAGAGGCGACCAGGGCCGTGATCCGGCGCTCCACGAGGAAGCTCTCGAGCCACTCGATCGCCGCGAGGTCGAGGTGGTTCGTCGGCTCGTCCAGCAGCAGGACGTCGGGATCGTCGAGGAGGATCCGCGCGAGCCCGAGCCGTGTGCGCTCGCCTCCCGACAGCGTCGCCACCGTCCGCGCGGCGAGCGCGCCCAGGCCGAGCCCGGCGAGCACGCGGTCGACGAGCGAATCGAAGTCGTATCCGCCGGCATGGGCGAAGCGGTGCTGGACGTCGGAGTAATGCGCGAGCGCGGCATCGTCGGCCGTGCCGAGCGTGGCCTCGAGGTCGCGCAGCTCCGCCTCGAGCTCGCGAAGGTGCGACGCGGCGCCGGCGGCGTGCTCCCGCACCGTCCCCGGCGTCGCCTCGATGAGGAGCTCCTGGCGCAGCAGCGCCACCCTCGCGCCGCGGGCCAGCGCGACGCTTCCGCCATCGGGCGCGTCGATGCCTGCGGCGATACGCAACAGCGTGGTCTTGCCCGTCCCGTTCGGGCCCACCAGGCCCGCCCGGTCGCCATCGGCGAGCCGGAATGAGACCTCGCTGAAGAGGACCCGGTCGGCGAAGCGCCGGGAAACGGCCTGGACACTGAGGACGCTCATCCGGGAATGCTCATCGCCGGCACGCTCATCGCGGGATGCTCATCGCACGGCACGCTCATCGCACGGCGCTCGTCCGGGGACGCGCCGATCGCGAGACCGGCGCGCGCTGGCAGCCGGGACAGTGGAACGTGCCCCGGCCGCCGACGACGGTGCGCACGACCGTCCGGCCGCAGCGGGGGCACGGCTCGCCGGCGCGCCCGTAGACCTGGAACTCCCGCTGCATGCGGCCCGGCTTCCCTTCGGCGTCGACGTAGTCGCGGCGCGAGGCGCCGCCGAGACGGATCCCCTTGCGCAGGACCCACCGCAGCGCCTCATGAAGACGCGCGACCTCGTCCGGACGCAGCGATCCTGCCTGCCGCAGTGGATGGATGCGTGCGCGCCACAGCGCCTCGATCGCGTAGATGTTCCCGATGCCGGCGATGCCGCGCTGGTCGAGAAGCAGCGGCTTGATCGCGGCCCGCGCGCGGCGGCGGAGGAAGCCGGCGAGCCACGCGCAGGTGAAGCTGCGGCCGAGCGGCTCGCGTCCCAGCGAGGCGTGCAGCGGCGCGCGCGCGACGCCACGCGCGGCGCCGTGCTCGGCCGGGATGTCGGACCGGTCGACGAGCACCATCCGGCCGAACTTGCGCGCGTCCGAGAAGCGCAGCACCGTGCCGTCGTCGAAGCCGATGACGCCGCGCACATGCGGCCCGTCGAGCGCGGCCGCGTCGCCGAACAGCAGCTGGCCCGTCATGCGGAGCGACACGACCAGCGCGTCGCCGCCGTCGAGGTCGAACACGACGAATTTACCGCGTCGGCGGACGCCCTCGATGCGCCGGCCGCGCAGGCGCTCCGCGAGGTGCTCGGCCGGGACGGGCTCCGTGAGGCGCAGCCACGACGAGCGGAAGTCCGCGACGATCCTGCCGGCCACCAGCCCCCGTAGCTGGCGCGCGATGGTCTCGACCTCAGGAAGCTCGGGCATGCTCGGGCGTCGCTGCGGCCATGCGCTGCATCTCGTCCCAGTTCTCGCCGGTTCGCACGTCGACGACGAGCGGCACGTCCAGCGCGTAGGCGCCCGACATCTCGGCGCGGACGAGGTCGGCGAGAGCCGCCACCTCATCGCGTGCGGTCTCGAGAACGAGCTCGTCGTGGACCTGGAGCACGACGCGAGCCCGCAGGCCCGACGACGCGAGGCGGTCGTGCACGTGGACCATCGCGATCTTCATGATGTCGGCGGCCGTGCCCTGGATCGGCATGTTGGTCGCCATGCGTTCGGCGGCATTACGGACGGCATTGTTCCGGCTCGTCATGTCGGCGATGTAGCGGCGCCGCCCGAGCAACGTCTGGACGTAGCCCTGCTCGAGACAGAACGACTTCGTCTCGAGGACGTACCGGCGCACCTGCGCGTACCGGCGGAAGTACTCGTCGATGAAGCGCTGTGCCTCGTCGCGCGGCATGCCCATGCGCCATGCGAGCCCGAAGTCGGTCATGCCGTAGATGATCCCGAAGTTCAGCATCTTCGCGACGTCGCGCTGCTCTCGCGTCACGCTGTCCTCGGGGACGCCGAAGCCGGCGGCCGCGGTCCTCCGGTGGACATCCGCGCCCGCGCGGAACGCATCGATGAGTTCGGGATCCTGCGCCATGTGGGCGAGCACGCGCAGCTCGATCTGCGAGTAGTCGGCCGCGAGAAGCACGAGTTCCGGCGATCCCGACACGAACGCGCGGCGGATGCGACGGCCGAGCGGCGTGCGGATCGGGATGTTCTGGAGATTCGGCGCCTGGCTGGACAGTCTCCCCGTCGCGGCGATCGTCTGGTTGAAGGTCGTGTGGACGCGGCCGGTGGCGGGGTCGACGAGCGTCGCGAGCCCGTCGGTGTACGTCGAGCGAAGCTTCTCGATCTCGCGGTACTCGAGGATCTTCTCCACCACCGGGTGGGCCGACCGCAGCTCCTCGAGCACAACCGCATCGGTCGAATATCCCGTCTTCGTGCGCCGTCCCCGCTGCAGCTTCAGCTCGGTGAACAGGAGCTGTTCGAGCTGCTTCGGGGAGTTGATCGGGAACTCGTGGCCGACCGCCGCGTGCGCCTCGCGCTCGATGCGCGCGACCTCTCCCGCGAACTCGCGGCCGAGAGCGGCGAGGTACTCGACGTCCACCGCGATGCCGGCCTCCTCCATGTCGACGAGGACGTCGACGAGCGGCAGCTCGACCTCGCGGAAAAGCGGCTCGAGCTCGAGGCGGACGAGGTCGCCGCCGAACAGCGTGGCCAGACCGCGCGTCGCGACGGCGGTCGCGCCCGCGCGCGCGAGCCGCTCCTCGAGCGTCGGCGTGCGCGTCGGGTCCTTGCGGTCGGGCGGCGGCAGCGCCGGCACTTCCAGGCGCAGGCGCTCGGTCGCGAGGTCCTCGATCGCGTGCTGCCTCCGGCTCGCGTTCACGAGGTACGACGCGACCATCGTGTCCATCACCACTCCGCGCAGGTCGGCGCCGGCCCGGCGCAGCGCGCGGCGCGCGGTCTTGGCGTCGTGCGCGGACTTCGGGATCGACTCGTCGGCCAGCAGCGCGGCCAGCGCGGGCGGGACGCCGTCCACGATCGGCAGGTACCAGGCGGCGTCCGGGGCGGCGAAGGCCAGTCCCAGCAGCCGGGGCTGACGCTCGGAGTCGACGTCCGCGAATACGGCGGCTTCGCCCGCGGCGCGCAGCTCGGCGGCGATCGGGTCGGCGTCCGAAGCGGCCAGTAGCGCGGTCTCGACGCCGGACGCCTCGGCGGGAGCGAGGCTCAGCGTGAGCTGGCCCTGGCGCGCGGCCGCGAAGCCAGTCGTCGCGGCGGGGACCGTGTTCCCGTCCGCCGGAGGAAGGCGGGGCACGAGGCTGCGGAACTCGAGGTCGCGGAAAAGGTCGAGGATCCCGGCGCGGTCGTAGCTCGCGCGGCGCGTGCGGTCCAGATCGAGCGTCACC
>JBBPYG010000109.1:0-5563 GCA_038200085.1 Candidatus Limnocylindria bacterium
CGCGAACCCGACGACCTTGTAGCCGGCTCCCTCGAGTCCGACCTCGTACCAGATGGCGGGATTGCGGACGCCGAGATGCGGATCGCCGGCGAGCAGGGGCAGACCCGTGCGAGAGCGGCTCCCCGCCACGGCCCAGCAGTTGGAGCCTTCGGGCCCGCCGGGTCCGAGCAGCGGATCGCTCGCGACCGCGCCGGCCGCGGGACCGGCCGACGGCAGCGCCGCGATCGCACCGGCTGCGGGACCACCCGACAGCATCGGCGCGACGGCGGCCCAGGAGCCGTCAGCCAGCCCGGCCGGCGGTGACCGGTCGGCGTCGGGCAGCAGCGTCGCGAGCGCCGCCGGACCGAGACGCTGGACGACGTCCGCGCGGAGCAGCTCCGTGCGGAAGTTCCCCGCGAGGTCGTACGCCTCGAGCTTGATGACCGTGAGCGAATCGAGCGCGCTCCAAGGCTCGGGGCGGTACCCGAGGATCACGAATTCCAGTGGCAGCGCGTCCTTCTGCTGGTCGAGCAGCTTGTTGACGCCCTCCGCGTACGCCTCGAGCGCGTCGCGGGTCGTGCCGCCGGCCACGGCGAGGTCGGCACCGGCGGCGCGCGCGAGGCCGAGCGTCCGCGTGAACTTGTCGGTGTCCAGGGCCGGCTCGCCGAGCACCTCCGACAGGCGACCCTGCCCCGTGCGCCGGTAGAGGTCGAGCTGGAACAGGCGATCCTGCGCGGTGACGTAGCCCTGCAGAAAGAAGAGATCGTGGGCGTTCTGCGCGTAGACGTGCGGAACGCCGTACACATCGCGCACGACCTCGCCGCGCTCGCGCAGCCCGAGCAGCCGGTACTCGCCGTTGATCGTGGGCAGCGCGCGCGTGACGATGAACGAGCCGCCGAGTCCCACGACCAGCAATAGGACCGCGAGCGCCGCGCCCGCGATGCCCAGCCGCCGGCGCATCAGTCCGCCGCGACGAGGACCGCGAGGAGCGCGCCCCCTTCGACCTTCGTGCCCGCCGCGGCCGCGAGCTTCACGACGCGCGCGCGCTCCGGCGCGCGGAGCTCGTTCTCCATCTTCATCGCCTCGAGGGTCGCGATCGCGTCGCCGCGTTCCACCATGTCGCCCTCGGCGACGTGGATGGCCTTCAGCAGTCCAGGCATCGGCGCGCGGAGCTCGTGGCGCGAGCCCGCGGCACCGGCGCCGGTGCCGGCCGCGGCGAGCGCGCGCTCGTCCGCGATCACCGAGCGCACCTCGACGCCATCCACCCAGACGCGCAGCGGCTCCCGGCCGACGATCGCGACCTCGTGGGTTCGTCCGGCGACCGCGATCGACCAGTGATCCTTCTCCAGCGTCCGCGCCGCGATGGCGACGACCTCATCGTCGACCGTGAAGCGCCCGCCGGAGCTGGTCTCGACCATCAGGCGGCGTCCGCCGATGTCGACGGCGTACCTCAGCGCAGCGCCTCCTCACGGCCGGCGCGGACCCAGGCGCTGTCCCTGACAGGCCCGAAGCGCGAGGCGGTGGCCGCCTGCCCCAGCACCAGCGCGTACGCCGCGGCCGCGGCGGCCGGCGCGTCGAGCTCGGCGGCGACCGCGGGCGGCCAGTGCGCCGAGACGTAGTCGGTGTCGTAGCGGCCGGCGGAAAAGTCCGGCTCGGCGAGGACGTACGCGTGGAATGGCAACGTCGTGGTGACTCCGCCGATCAGGGTCTCGCGGACCGCCCGCCGCGCGCGCCGCAGCGCCGCCTCGCGGTCGGGACCCCACACCGCGATCTTCGCGAGGAGCGGATCGTACTCGGTCGGGACGGCCATGCCCGGATACAGCGACGAGTCGAGGCGCACCCCCGGCCCCGCCGCCTCGCGGAGGAGCGAGATCGTGCCGCCGGCGGGAAGAAATCCGGCGTGCGGATCCTCCGCCGTCACGCGGAGCTCTATCGCCGCGCCGCGCGGCGCGAGGTCCTGCTGCTCGAACGGCAGCGGCTCCCCCGCGGCGACGGCGAACTGGAGGGCGACGAGGTCGAGGCCGGTGACGAGCTCGGTCACAGGGTGCTCGACCTGGAGCCGCGTATTCATCTCGAGGAAGACGAAGCTACCGTCCGGCGCGACGAGGAACTCGGCGGTCCCTGCATTCCGGTACTTCGATGCCCGCGCGATCCGGACGGCGGCGTCTCCGAGGCGGCGGCGCAGGCCGTCGTCGACAGAAGGTCCGGGGGTCTCCTCGATCAGCTTCTGATGGCGCCGCTGAACCGAGCAATCGCGCTCGCCGAGCCAGACGACACGGCCGTGGTCGTCCGCCAGGAGCTGCATCTCGACGTGCCGCGCGTGCTCGATGAGCTTCTCCACGAGCAGCAGGCTGTTCCCGAACGCCGTGCGCCCCTCGCCGGTCGCGCCCCGAAACGCGCCCGCGAGCTCGTCGGACGCGCGCACGATGCGCATCCCCTTGCCGCCGCCGCCGCCGGCCGGCTTCAGCATCACGGGGTAGCCGATGCGCTCGGCGACCGCGCGCACCGCCGCCTCGTCCGCGAGCGGCTCCATCGTCCCCTCAGCGACAGGCACGCCCTGCGCCGCGGCGAGCCGCCGCGCGCTGGTCTTCTCGCCGAGCGCCCGCTGGACCGACGCGGGCGGCCCGACGAAGGTCACGCCGGCGTCGGTGACGGCCTGCGCGAAATCGGCGTTCTCGGAGAGGAAACCGTAGCCCGGATGCACCGCGTCGCAGCCGGCTCTTTTCGCGACCTCGATGAGCCGGTCCCCATCCAGGTAACTTCGCGCCGGCGCGGCGGGGCCGATCGCGTAGGCCTCGTCCGCGTACCGCGCGTGGAGCGCGCCGCGGTCGGCGTCGCTGTACACCGCGACGGTCGCGATGCCGAGCTCGCGACACGTGCGCATGACCCGCAGCGCGATCTCGCCGCGGTTGGCGACGAGCGCCTTAGCGAACAGGGGCGGCGGCTCGCCAGAGATGATCGACGGGACCGCGCCCGCTTCCGAGCGCCTCCGCGGCGGACAACGCTCCGACGAGGTACTCCTTCGCGGTGGTGCATGCCGCGAGCGGATCGTCTCCCGCGGCCAAGCGGACCGCGATCGCCGCCGAGAGCGTGCAGCCCGTGCCGTGGGTGCTGGTCGTCTCGATGCGTGGACCTTCGATGGTGTGCAGCGTCGACCCATCCCAGAGCCAATCGTTGGCCTCGCCCTCCTCCGACGCGCCCGGCACCGCGCGGTGGCCGCCCTTGATGAGCACGGTCGCGGCGCCCTGAGCCGCGACCCGGCGCGCCGCGCGCTCCAAGTCGTCGCGGTCGCGGATCGCGTGGCCCGCGAGCACCTCGGCCTCGGGTAGGTTCGGCGTGACCAACGTGGCGAGCGGCAGAAGGTCGGCCACAAGCGCCGCCACGGCGTCCTCCTCGAGGAGCCGGTCACCGCTGGTCGCGACCATCACGGGGTCGACGACGAGCGGGGCCAGGCGCCACCGCCGGATGCCGGCGGCGACCGCGCGGATCACGCCGGCCGAGAAGAGCATGCCGGTCTTCGCGGCGTCCGCGCCGATGTCCGAGCAGGCCGCGTCGAGCTGCGCGGCGACGAACCGGGGGTCGATGGGGAACACTCCCGCGACACCGAGCGTGTTCTGCGCGGTGAGGGCGGTGATAACGCTCATCCCGTACGCGCCGAGCGCCGCGAACGTCTTGAGATCCGCCTGGATCCCGGCACCGCCGCCGGAGTCGGAGCCCGCGATCGTCAGGAGCCGAAGGCGGCTCATGGCGTATGCGAGCCGGGCGTCGGGCACCGGAGGCTGGTGATCCCCATGGCGCTGTGAAGTGTGCGCTACAGCGGGATGTTGCCGTGCTTGCGACGCGGATTGCTCTGGCGCTTGCCCTCGAGCGAGCGCAGCGCGGCGACCAGGCGGGGACGGGTCTCGTGCGGCTCGATGACGTCGTCGAGGTAGCCCCGCGCCGCCGCGACGTACGGGTTGGCGAAGCGCTCGACGTAGCCGGCGACGAGCTCCGCTCGCCGGGCGTCGGCGTCCTCCGCGCCGGCCAGCTCGTCGCGGTACAGGATGTTCACCGCCGCGGGCGGACCCATCACCGCGATCTCCGCCGACGGCCACGCGACGTTGTAGTCGCCCCGCAGGTGCTTGCTCGACATGACGTCATAAGCGCCGCCGTAGGCCTTGCGGGTGATGACGGTGAGCTTCGGCACGGTCGCCTCGGCGTAGGCGTACAGCAGCTTCGCGCCGCTGCGGATGATCCCGCCGTGCTCCTGAGCGGTGCCTGGAAGAAAACCGGGGACGTCGACGAACGTCACCAGCGGGATGTTGAACGCGTCGCAGAAGCGCACGAACCGCGCCGCCTTGATCGAAGCGTCGATGTCGAGCACGCCCGCGAGCACCATCGGCTGCTGCGCGACGATGCCGACGGTCCGCCCGCCGACGCGCGCGAACGCGCAGATGATGTTCTGCGCCCAGCCCTCGTGGACCTGCAGGCTCTGGCGGCCGTCGACGACACGCGAGATCACGTCGAGCATGTCGTACGGCTTCTGCGGCTCTTCCGGGACGACCAGGTCGAGGTCGTCGTCCTGCCGGTCGATCGGATCGTCGCTCTCCACCACCGGCGGGGGCTCCAGGTTGTTCGACGGCAGGTAGCCGACGAGCCGCCGCAGCAGCGTGGCGCACGCGACCTCGTCCGCCGTCTCGAAATGCGCGACGCCGGATCGGCGCGCGTGCACGTCCGCCCCGCCGAGCTCCTCGAGCGTCACGTCCTCGTGGGTCACGGTCTTCACGACGTTCGGCCCGGTCACGAACATGTACGAGGTGTCGCGCACCATCACGATGAAGTCGGTGATCGCGGGCGAGTAGACGGCACCTCCCGCGCACGGTCCCATCACGGCGGACAGCTGGGGAACGACCCCCGACGCGAGGACGTTGCGCAGAAAGATGTCGGCGTAGCCACCGAGCGACTCGACCCCTTCCTGGATCCGCGCGCCGCCCGAATCGTTGAGGCCGATGATGGGCGCACCGTTACGGACCGCGAGGTCCATGACCTTCACGACCTTCGCCGCGTGCGCCTCGCCGAGGGAGCCGCCGAACACCGTGAAGTCCTGCGCGAACACGTAGACGAGCCGACCGTCGATCCGCCCGGAACCGGTCACGACGCCGTCGCCGTAGGCGCGGTCCGTGTCAGGCGTCAGCTCATTCGAGCGCGCCACGACGAAGCGGTCCAGCTCGGCGAAAGAGCCCTCGTCGAGGAGCAGGTCGATCCGTTCGCGCGCGGTGAGCTTGCCCTTCGCGTGCTGTTCGTCGACGCGTCGCTGGCCACCGCCCTCCAGCGCCCGGCCGCGCAGGTCCGCGAGGCGCTCCGAGCCCTTCACCGACGCCGGAGGATATGGGCTCGCGGGTTCGCCGTCAGTCGGCGGGCGCGCCCCGCCGTTCGCATCTCGCCCGTCAGTCGGCTCGCGCCTGGGCGAGGTGTTCGTCGAAGTACGCGAGGATCGGAGGCCGCGAGGCGATCGCCCGTGGGCGTATGTCGTGCATGATGCTCCGATGCGCATCCACTTCCTCGGCGCCGCCCGCACCGTGACCGGCTCCCAGTACCTCCTCGA
>JBBPYG010000110.1:0-11940 GCA_038200085.1 Candidatus Limnocylindria bacterium
ATCGACCTCGGCCGCGTGGTACCAGGACAGCGGCGGGTGGCCGGGCCCGGGACGGATGCGAGAACGCTCGAACTGGAGCCGCCCGAGGCGGTAGATGCGGCCGCGGAAGTGAAGCGTCACCCAGTCGTGCGTCTCGAGCCCGACCTGCCCGTACATCCAGCGGTGGATGTCCATCTGGTTGCCGAGATCGGCGAGGGTCTCCCACGACACGTCGTCCGGGATTCCTCGCGCCGCGTGCCAGCGTCTCACCGCGGGCAGGGTCGCGAGGAACACGTGGACGTAGAACAGTCTTCCGCGCAGGCCCAGCGCTTCTGGGAGCCGCGGCCACGGCGGCAGCTGTTCGAACCCGCCCATGTCCGAAACGAGCTGCGCGCGACAGCGTTCGAGAAGCCACCAGAGCGCGCGGTCGCTCTCGGGTGTGGGGCGAGACGAGACGACGTCCTCGATGTCGCTGTCGCGGACCGCCAAGCGACGGAGCGCCGCCCGCGCGTCGACCGCGGGCATGGGCTCGAGCGGCACGGACGGCGGTCCGACGGACTCGAGTCGTGCGAGCCAGGGGTCGAAGCGCTGTGGAAGCCGAAGCGCGTCGCGCGCGGACCGCGCATCCGACGATCCCGCCATGGCGGCAGACGATAGGCCGCGCACGCGGTAGCCCGTACCGGATTCGAACCGGTGGTCTCCGCCTTGAGAGGGCGGTGTCCTGGGCCGCTAGACGAACGGGCCGGAGACCACGAGTGTACCGAACATGCCCGAAGGAACAGTCGCCGCGGGCGTGCGGCGCATCAGCGTTCCGTTGCCGCTCGCGTTGCGCGCGGTCAACGTCTACCTCGTCGAGGGCGAGCGCGGCTGGACGCTCGTCGATTCAGGGCTGCACACCGATGACGGCGAGCGAGCGCTGCGCGGGGGTCTGGCGGAGGCTGAGGTCGCGATCGCCGACATCGGGCGCGTCTTCGTCACGCACCTCCATCCGGACCACATGGGCCTCGCGGGGACCGTCGAGCGGAGCGGGGCCGAGGTCGTCATGCACGGCCCCGAGGCCGCCGACGCGAGGCTCGTGTGGGCCGAGGACGGGCGCCTCATCGACGACACGTACGCGTGGTTCGCGCGACACGGCATGCCACCCGAAACGAACGCGGGGATGCGGGCAGCGTGGATCGAGATGCGCGACCGCGTCGATCGCATAGAGCGGATCGTCGAAGCGGCCGACGGGGAGCTGCTCGACCTCGGCGGCCGGCGCATGCGCGTGCGCTGGACCCCGGGCCACACCGATCACCATGCGGTTCTCGTGGACGAGACCGAGGGCGTGCTGTTCGCGGGCGACCACGTCCTTCCACGCATCACTCCGAACGTCGGCCTGTACCCGTACTCGCGCGACGATCCGCTCGGCGACTTCGTCGGCGCGCTCCGCGCCATCCGGGATCTGCCCGTGCGGCGCGTCCTCCCGGCGCACGGCGAGCCGTTCGACGATCTGGCGGGGCGCGTTGACGAGTTGCTCGTGCATCACCACGCCCGGCTCGAAGCGACGCTCGACGCGATCGGCGGCGAGCGCGACGCCTACTCGGTGTGCCGCACGCTGTTCCCGGTCCTGCGGTCCGCGCAGGAGGAGCGCTTCGCGCTGGCGGAGACGCTGGCGCACCTCCGCCACCTCGAGCGCGTCGGCCACGTCCGCGAGGTCGCAGGTCGGCCCGTGCGGTGGGACGTCGTGTAGGTCGCGGGCGGCGCTGGCGAACAACATCGGCGGCGCGCACGCTCCCCACGCGCGGTCGCGCCGCAGCCGCGGCCGAACGCGCGCTCGACGGCGCGATCAGGCCGTTGGCGGCTCCGGGTACGGGAGGTGGTCGGGCACGGTCAGGCGCGCCCCGCCGATGAACGCGTCCGCCATCCCGTAGTAGACATCGATCCGGCCGCCCCCGCGGTCGTCGGCGCCGGTCGGGAACACGACCTGCGGCACGACGCCCTCCGTCTCCTCGCGCGTCTGGGGCGCGAGCACCGGCGAGCGGGATCGGTACAGCACCTTGAGCGGATCCTTCCGGTCGAGAACGGCCGCGCCGGCTGAGTACACCACCCGTTTCGGGAGCTTCGGATCCTCGGGGATCGTTCCGGCGGCGCCGTGGTAGATGAGGAGCCAACCCTGGGGCGTCAGGACCGGCTGCGTGCCGCCTCCGATCCGCAGCTCCTCCCACAACTCATGCGGGTCCATGAGCGGATGGTGGTGGCGCAGTTGCCCGAGCGCGCTCACGTCCCTTTCGACGTCCGCGAGCGAGCAGTACGACAGCCAGATGCTGGGCCGGATCTCGGTCACTCCGTGCGGGATGTCCTGCGTCGTGTACGCGGGCCGGTGGATCATCGCGAGCGCTGGCGAGCCGTCGGGATGATCCACGACCTGCGGGAAGAACGCCGCGTCCTTGTTGTGGTACTCGTCGAACTCGACGCCGTAGACGGGGTCCGGATCGGGCTGGAAGTCCACCAGACCGAGCCTGCGCCACGAGCGGACATCCTCGGATACCGCGAGCGCGATGCGGGGGCCGGTGGGCCCGAGCGCCGCGTACGCCATCACGTACGTTCGGAGCGGCTCGATGTACGTGACCCGGGGGTCCTCGCACCCGCCGCCGCCCTCGCGCAGCTCGTACGGCTCGCTCGGCTCGAGCGCGTACCCGAGGCGCTCGACGCCCGTCGGCTCGCCGGACGCGTCGAACCGCACGCGCGCGACGCCGATGCGCGAGTAGTTGCCCTTCCCCACGACGCGCGGGAATAGGTACAGCTCGCCATCAGGTCCCCGCGCGACGCCCGGGTTGAGGACCCCTTCGACCTCCGCGGCGATCGTCGAGTCGGAGCTCATGAGGACCCCGATCCGCTCCATCGTGAACGGCGGCGCGGCGGCCGCGCGCGACCTGCTCATTTGTCCGACTCGCTGCCCCGCGGACGCTCGTGGGTCGGGTGCTGTTCGCGTTTGTGCTTGTCGAGCTGGCCTCGCGCGTCGAAATGGGTGCCGCATTCGTCGCAGTGGATCGTTTCGTGGCGCTCGATCTCGTGCGCGTCCACCCAGTGCGCCTCAAGCCGCTCCCGCGACTCGAACTTGTGGCCGCAGTGGTCGCAGCGGAACTCGTTCGATGCGTCCAAGGCTCACACCTCCGAGACGGTCATGACATCAGCAGTTCGGGGGCCTGGCTGCGGGGCTCTGCCGGCAGACATCTGTGCCGGACCGGCGAAACCCGACTGTGGCATGCGGCCGCATCGCGGAAGACTACCCGTCCCCGCTTTTGATGGTCGGATCGGAGCGGGAGACGGGGATCGAACCCGCGACATCGACCTTGGAAGGGTCGCGCTCTGCCAGCTGAGCTACTCCCGCGATGATCGAGCGAGATCGTCGGTACTGGCGAACGATACTCGCAGCGGCCCACGGGGCGGCGCAGAGGAAACGCTTCACAGCCGCTCAGACTGTCGCGACGCCCAGCAACTCCCGCAGCTGCGCGAGGCTGATGTTGGCCCCGGTGCAGATCAGACCCACGCGTGATCCACGCAGACGATCGCGGATCTTGAGCGCGGCCGCCAGCGGCGAAGCGCCGGCCGCCTCGACGAGCGTCCGCGTGGCCTCGATCATCGTTCGCGTCGCCGAGCGGATCTCGTCCTCCGACACGAGGACGAAGTCGTCGAGGTGCTCGCGCAGGATGCGCTGAGGGAGACCGAAGCCGACGCGCGTGGCCAGTCCCTCGGCCGACGTGTTCATGCGGTCGCTGACCAGTTCGCGCTCCCGCCACGAGCGGTATGCGGCGGGAGCCGCCTCGGCCTGGACCGCGATGACGGCGAGCTCGCTGCTGATGGCCTTGGCGGCGACGCAGGCGCCCGCGGCGCCGCTCCCCCCGCCCACCGGCACGACGATCGCGTCCAGGTCGGGCACCTCCCCGAGCATCTCGAGGGTGGCAGTCGCGACCCCCGCGATCAGCAGCGGCTCGTCACCCGAGTGGACGTAGCGCATGCCCCGCTCCCGTCCGAGACGCTCGGCGTGCTCCCGCGCCTCGTCGAAGTCCACGCCCTCGAGCAGCACCTCGGCACCCAGCTCCCGCATCGCCGCGACCTTCGTCGGATTCGCCCCGCGCGGCGCGCAGATGGTGGCATCGACGCCGAAGAGCCGCGCCGCGTACGCGATGGACTGGCCGTGGTTTCCGGTCGACGCCGCGATGAGCCCGGCAGAGCGCTCCGCGTCAGGGAGGCGGCTCACCAGGTTGACCCCGCCGCGCACCTTGAAGGCGCCGGTCGGCTGAAGGTTCTCGTGCTTCACGTACACCTCGGCGCCCACGAGCGCCGATAGCGCCGGGTACGGCCGGAAGGGGGTCGGAGCGAGATACGGGCGCAGCCGCCCGGCAGCGGCGAGCACGTCGACGAACCGCGGAGGCTCGAGCGTCGTGGTGCGAGTGGCCTGGGTCAGCGCTGCATGGTCAGCGGACAGCAGCCGCCTCCCTGCACCTCATGAAACGCGCGTCTCGCGCGAACCTGGAGGTCGCGCGAGCTAGGCCTCGGGAGACGGGTTGGGCCGTGGCGGTGCGCCCCGCGCGCCGAGGAACCGATACCCGGCGCCCGCGACGGTTTCGATGTAGCGCGGATGATATGGATCGTCGCCAAGCTTCGAGCGCAGGTCCCGGACGTGGCGATCGATGACGTTGCTCTCGATGAGCACCGCGTCGTTACCGAAGATGTACTCGAGCAGCTGGTCGCGCGACATCACCATACCGCTCCCCGCCGCCAGGACATACAGCAGCGCTCGCTGCGTGCGGGTGAGCGGGATCTGTTTGCCGTTGGCGGTCACGTTCTGGTCGAGCAGGTCGATCTCGAGCTCGCCGATCTTCAAGGTCGAGATGAAGGGCACGGTCACCCCCTGGGTGCGCTGTATCGCCGCAAGCGCGCGGGCCACCAGCTCCTCGGGGGCGAAGGGGACGGTCAGCAGGTCGTCCACACCGCGCTCGAAAGCAGCGAGCTTGATGCGCATATCCGCGTTGCGCGTCAGGGCGATGATCGGGAAGAGCGCGCCGACCCGCCGTCGTATCCCGATCAACTCGATAGGATCGCCGCTGTCATCGAGATTGAGGTCGACCAGGACCAGGTGTGGCTGCCATGTTTCGAGCGTCGTCCTTGCCTGGGCGACCGTCGTCACGATGCGGCGTTCATAATGGCCGTGATCCAAGGTCAGATGGACGAGTCTGGCGAGTAGAGGCTCGCTCACCACGATGAGGCAGCGCGGACGTGCCACTGCCGCTGGGCTCGGGGGCGCGCCCTTTTGTGGGGTCTCCTGTTCCATCGTGGCCTTAAGGCTACTCCACGAGCTGGCGGGCGAGTGGCTCGGGGAAGGAACCGACGCCCGTCCACGGGCCGCGCCCCGCCGCCAGCTCGGGGGCCGTTCCATCGGTCCCGCCTGCGCCGCCGCTAGAGTCAGCCGGCGTGGACGGGGTGTACGCGACGATCGGCGCTCGTTTGGACTACGCGTCCCTCGTCCCCGCCCCGGTCGCTGGCGTCGTGCGGGCCGACCTGCGCAAGCGCGACGGCACGGCGTACACGGTCCTCAAGAACCCCCTCGGCGAGGACGGCGCGGGCACGTATCTCCAGCTCGAGCCTGCTGACGCCGAGCTCTTCGAGCTGATGGACGGACGGCGGACGACCGCGGACATCCTCGTCGAGTACCTCGGGAGGCGCGGCCACTTCGCGCTCGACCGCCTGGCGCGGCTGACCGCGGCGCTCGCTGCGAACGGGTTCTTCGGCGAGGCGCGCGTCGACGTGTATCGGGGTTTGCGACAACGGAAGGCGCTCCGCGATCCCCTGGCGCGCGCCTCGCTCCTCTTGCGGAAGCTGATCGTGTGGAACATCGCGAGCTGGTCGAACGCGGAGCGCGCGGTCGACCTCGTGTATCGCTGGGGTGGCCGTCTCGCGTTCACGCCGGTCGGCACCGCCGCGCTACTGCTCCTCGCCCTGGTCGGACTCGTCGTGTGGTTCCGCGAGTTCACCTCGCCGCGGCAGCAGCTGTTCACGATCGAGGGCAGTTACCTCCTCGGCCTCGCGGCGCTGGTGCTGCTTCAGGTGCTCTCGATCTCGGTCCACGAAGCCGGTCACGCGCTCGCGATCCGCCACTTCAAGCGCCGCGTGCGCCGGCGCGGCCTCGCCATCTACTACCTCTTCCCCTGTCTGTACGTCGATTCGACGGACATGGTCCTCGCGACCCGGCGACAGCGGATCGTCGTCTCGCTCGCGGGTCCGCTCGGCGGCGTCAGCGTCGGCGCGGCGTGCGCCCTCGTCGCGGCGTCGCAGCCGGAGACCGTCGTCGGCGCGATCGCGTTCAAGGCCGCGACGCTATTCGTGTTCCAGTTCGTGCTGAATCTTCTTCCGATCCTCGACCTGGACGGCTATCACGTCCTCGTCGACGCGCTCGACGCGCCGCTGCTGCGCCAGCGCGCGCTGGGCTTCGTCCGCGGCGGGCTGCCGCGCAAAGTCCGCCGGCGGGAGCGGTGGACGCCGTCGGAGGCGGGCCTCGCGGTGTACGGGCTGCTCGCGATCGTCGTCTCCGTTCTTACCCTCGGCTTCTCGATCTTCATCTGGGATCAGCGCGTGTCGGTCCTCGCGGGCGAGCTGCTGCGCGGCGGTCCGGCCGGCGCGATCGGCTTCGCCCTGCTCCTGCTCGTGTTCGTAGGACCGCTCCTCGTGGCGGTCGTCGGCCGCGTTGTCGGCCTCGGCCGGACAGCGGTGCGGGTCCGCGCGGCCCGCACGCAGCGCCGCCGAACGGAGGCGCTCCTGGACCGCGTGAGGGTGCTGCAGCGGGTGCCCTTCCTCGGCGGCCTGCCCGGGCCAGGGCTCGCCGCAGTGGGCGCCCAGCTGGCCGAGGAGCACGCCGACGCGGGCGACGTCGTCATGACCGCCGGCGAACCGGGGGACCGTTTCTATCTCGTCCGCCAGGGTGAGCTCGAAGTGCTCTCGCCCGACGGTGTCGTGATCGGGACGCTTAAGCAGGGGGACGGTTTCGGCGAGCTGGCGCTCCTCGACAGCCGGCCGCGCTCGGCGACGGTGCGCGCGACGACGTCGGCCGAGCTCTGGTCGCTCGACAGGTCGCACTTCAACCGGTGGGTGCGCGATCGCTTCGAGGTGGCGGCGCGCATCCGCGCCTCAGCGGAGGAGCGGAGCGCCCTCCGCGCGCTGCCCTTCTTCAGGGGACTCGGCCCCGCGGAGCTACCGCGCATCGCGGAGCGCCTCCGGACGATGCGTTTCGCCCCGGGCCAGCCGGTCTTCAGCGCCGGGGATCCGGGCGACCGGTACTACGTCATCCGCGAGGGGACGGCCGAGGTGCGCCTCGCCAACGGCATGCCGCTTCGCTCGATCGGCCCGGGCGAAGGCTTCGGCGAGCTCGCGCTGCTGCTCGGGAAGCCCCGGACCGCGACCGTCGTCGCCACGAGCGCCCTCGTCGTCCAGGCGCTCGGCCGCGCCGACTTCGTCGCGCTGGTCCGCGCCTCGGGGGAGACGGTCGGACAGTTCCGAACGCGCACGGCGCACTATGTCGGCGCCGGGTTGGGGTCGGCCGTGGCGGGAGACTGAATGGACTGCTGGACCTGCGAGCGACCCGCGCTGGGCGCGTGCCGTTTCTGCGGCCGCGGGACGTGCCGCGAGCACGCGCGGACGCAGCCCTTCGTGATCGACGTCTTCCGCGGCAAACGTCACGAGGTGCTGCGCGCGCTGGTGGTCGAGGACGCGCTGCACTGTGGCGTGTGCCGCCCGCGGGGAGACCCAGTGGAGCTGCCCGAGCTCGAGTGATCTCGCGCGAAGGGCGAGGCGAGCGCGGGATCGCTAGTAGCGCACCTGGCGACGGAGAAGGTCGGGCTGCTTGATCTCGATGTGGCGCCGGCCGATCGCGATCGCGCCGCGCTGCTCGAGGTCGGCGAGCGCGCGGTTCACCGAAACGCGGGTCGCTCCGACGAACGCGGCCAGATCGTCCTGCGTCAGGTCGATCTCCTCCTTGTCCCCGCGCGCCTGCATCAGATCCAGGAGGCACTTGGCGACGCGGCCGGGAACGTCGAGGAACACGAGGTCCTCGATCCGCCCCGACGCGCGCCGCACGGTGCTCGCGAGAAGCCCGAGCATCTCGCGCATCGCCGCGGGGTTGCGGCCGAGCACGCCGAGGAAGTCGTCGCGCGACAGGGCCAGGAGCTCTGTTTCCGTTACCGCCGTCACCGTGGCCGACCGCGGCGCGTCGTCGAACAGCGCGAGCTCGCCGAAGACGTCGCCGCCGCGCTCGATCGCGACGACCACCTCGTGCCCGCTCTCATCCTCGATCGCGATCTTCACCGTCCCGGCGGCGATGACGTAGAAATGGGCCGCCGGGTCCTCCCGGTGGAACACGACCTCGTCGCGCGCGAAGCGGCGACGGCGCATGCGCGAGGCGATCTCCACGCGGTCCGGCTCGGGAAGGGCGGCAAAGATCGGGACCTCCTCCAGGAGATCCGCGATGAGGTGCTCGGTACCCCGAGGGGGCATGCGGCGCGAGGCTACGGCCTGGCGGATGCCCGCGCCACTCCCTCGGGAGAGCGCGCATGCGCCAGTAGGACCCGGGGACCATCGGGCACCCGCGGCTCGTGCGACACTGGGAAGTGTTGGCCACCCCCGAGGTCTACCCCGAGACCGCCCCTCCCGTAGCCCGCGCCGAACAGCCGTTCTCATGGCGCGGCGCGCTCGAGATCGTTCAGGCGCTCGCCCTTGCGGTCGTCATCTCGGTCGTCCTCAACCTGTTCGTCGTGCAGGTGACCGAGGTCCGGCAGCGAAGCATGGAGACGACGCTGCTTCAGAGCGACCGCGTCCTGGTCAGCAAGATCGACTACCGTCTGCGGCCTCCGCAGGACGGCGACATCGTGGTGTTCACCCCGACCTTCGACTCCTCGATCCCGTACGTGAAGCGGATCGTGGCCACGGCGGGCGAGACGGTCGACGTCCGCGACGGGAAGCTCTACGTCAACGACAGGCTCGATGACAATCCCGAAGCCCACGGGCTGACCCAGCCGCAGAACACGACGATTAAGTACCCGCTGAAGGTGCCCGGCGGCGAGTTCTTCGCGATGGGCGACAACCGGCTGGCCTCCTCGGACTCCCGGACGTTCGGGACCCAGCCCATCGTGAACATCATCGGCAAGGTCGTGGTCAGGTTCTGGCCGTTCGACCGCGCGCGCTTCTTCGAGTGGTGAGCATGTCCACCGACATCTTCCACCGGCCGAGCGACTGGGAGATCGTCGCCGACCGGCGCGTGTTCCGGGTCACCTGGGACGACGGGGCCGTGTCGGAATACGCGTGGGAGCCCCTGCGCCGGGCCTGCCCGTGCGCGTACTGCTCTGGCGAGGGGTCGTACAGCGGGAACGTGAACGCCGACACGAAGTTCAGCGAGCCACAGACATCGCTCAAAGAGGTCTACGCCGTCGGCCGGTACGGGCTGACGCCGGAGTGGGCGGACGGCCACGACACCGGCATCTACACCTTCAAGATGCTGCGGCGCGCGGCGGGGCTCGAGTGAAGTTCTTCACCAACAAGGCGGAGCTGCCGCCGGAAAAGGCGGAGCGGGTGCCCCCTGGCCAGTACCTGACCGAGAAATGGCCCGTGCTGCACTACGGCCCGGTCCCGAGCTTCAATCCCGCGACGTGGGACTTCCGCGTATTCGGGAAGGTCGAGAGCGAACTGCGGTGGAGTTGGGAGGAGTTCAAGGCCCTCGATGAGCAGCTGCGGGGTGAGGTCCGGGCCGACATGCATTGCGTCACGACGTGGTCACGGCTCGATCAGCATTGGGAGGGAATCCCCTTCAAGGTGCTCCTCGAGCGCGCCAAGCCAACGGCCGAGACGAAATTCGTCATCGCGCACAGCGAGCACGGCTTCACCGCGAACGTCCCGATCGAGTACTGCCGGCGCGACGATTGCCTCATCGCGCTCCGCGCGAACGGCGAGCCGCTGTCCGCAGAGCACGGCCGACCGTGCCGGCTGGTGGTCCCGCCACTGTACGCGTGGAAGAGCGCCAAGTGGCTGCGCGGGATCGAGTTCTCGGCCGTCGACAAGCCGGGCTTCTGGGAGCGCAACGGGTACCACAACCGGGGCGACCCCTGGAAGGAAGAGCGCTACTGGGGCGACTAGCTAGGTCGCCGGCCAGCTGCCTCCACGCTCCGGGGCCTCGCTGCCGTCGTAGTGCGCGCGCACGAACCTGATGATCTGCGTCTGGTCGTAGCCAGGGAGCTTCAGGATCCAGTCCCACGCGGTGACGGCGATCTTCGCGTCGGCGAGAGTCGGGTAAGGCTCGACGAGGATCTTGCGGTAGCCGGCGTTGCTGAGCGACCGATAGAGCGACTTCAGCGCGTCGAGGTCCCCGGGCGTCAGGTCCTTGTACGCGATGACGATGCCCCCGTGCTCCAGGTTGTGCGTCGTGACCTCGCTAGGGAGCGTCGAGTCCTTGACGCCCGCGGAGACCGGTGCCGTTGGCTGCGCGTAGTGCTCTCCCGACGTCGGCGGCACGCTGTTGTACGTCGCGTGCTGGCCCACCGGGATGTGCGCGTTGCCGAGATCGGCGACCTTCTGCCCGATGTCGCCGACGGGTTGGTTCTCGGCCGAGTTGACGTCGATCGGCTTCGGCGGGGCATCGAAGACCCCCGCCGCACGCGCGGCGAAGATCGCGAGGATCACGACCCCGACGACGATCGCCGCGGCCACCCAGCCGCTGCGCCGCCGACCTGGACGCGCTACCTTCCCGCCCTTGCGTCGCTGCTGCCGCCGCTTCTCCTGCTCGCGCCGGTCGCGGCGCGTCGCAACTGCCATACCCAAGTCAGCATACGCCCGTAAACTCGCTCTTCCGTGACCGAGATCCGCCTGCGCTTCGCCCCGTCGCCTACCGGATCGCTGCACATCGGGAGCGTGCGCACCACGCTGTACAACTACTTTTTTGCGCGGCAGAACGGCGGGCAGCTGGTGCTGCGCATCGAGGACACGGACCAGGGGCGCTTCGATCCGCGAGCGCTCGACACGATCTACGACGGCCTGCACTGGATGGGCATCCGGTGGGACGAGGGCCCGCGCGAGGGCGGGGCGTTCGGCCCGTACGTGCAGTCGGAGCGGCTGCCGCTGTACCAGCGGCACGCCGAGGCGCTCGTCAACGATGCCGCCGCGTACCACTGCTTCTGCACCAAGGAGCGCCTCGCCGCGGTGCGCTCCGAGCAGGCCGCCCGCGGCGAGATCACGCGCTACGACCGCCACTGCCGGTCCATCCCCGCCAGCGAAGCGCGCGAGCGCGCCGCGCGCGAGAAGCACGTCGTCCGCCTCAAGGTCCCGGATGACGGCGAGGTGGCGATCGACGACCTCGTGTACGGCCACGTGTCGTGGCCGCTGCGCGCGATCGAGGACCAGGTGCTGCTGAAGTCCGACGGCTTCCCGACGTACCAGCTCGCGGTGGTCATCGACGACCACGAGATGCGCATCAGCCACGTGTTCCGCGGCGAGGATTGGCTGCCCTCGACTCCGAAGCACCTGCTCGTCTACCGCGCGTTCGGATGGGAGGTGCCGCCACACGCGCACCTGCCGAACGTGCTCGGTCCCGACGGACGCAAGCTCGCGAAGCGGCATGGCGCGACAGCGGTCTCTGAGTTCCACGACGAAGGGTACTTGCCGGAGGCGCTCGTGAACTTCCTCGCCCTCATCGGCTGGTCGCCCGGCAGCGAGGACGAGATCTTCACGATGCAGGACCTGGTGGAGCGATGGCGCATCGACCACGTGCAACGGGCGGGCGGCAAGTGGGATCGCGACCGCCTGGATTGGTTCGACGGGATCCACATCCGGCGCCTCGAGCCCGACGAGCTCGTCGCGCGGCTCGGCCCATTCGTTCCAAAGGAGTGGGATCGGGGCCTGCTACGCGCCGTGGTGCCGTTCATCCAGGAGCGGATGCGGACGCTG
>JBBPYG010000111.1:0-5380 GCA_038200085.1 Candidatus Limnocylindria bacterium
CAGCACCTTGCCCACGATCGTCTTCGGCAGCGAATCGCGGAACTCGATCGCCCGCGGCACCTTAAAGGGCGCGAGCGCCTCGCGGCAGAACGCCATCAATTCGTCGGCCGTCGCTGTCCTGCCGGCGCGCAGGGCGACGAAGGCCTTGACCTCCTCGCCCTTCAGCGGGTGCGGGACGCCGATCGCGGCGCTCTCGAGCACCGCCGGATGTTCGGCGAGCCGTTCCTCGACCTCGCGCGGGTACACGTTGAATCCCGACACGATGATCAGCTCCTTCTTGCGATCCACGATCGAGAAGTAGCCGTCGGCGTCGACGGTGGCGATGTCGCCGGTGTAGAGCCACCCGCCGCGGATCGTCTGCGCGCTCTCCTCGGGCTGGCCGTGGTAACCGTCCATCAGCTGGGGCCCGCGGACGATGAGCTCTCCGCGCTCGCCCACGGGGCAATCGCGGGTACCGGTCTCGTTGTCGACGATCCGCGCGTCGACGTCGGGGAACGGCACGCCGATGCTGCCGTCCCTCTGCTTACCCTCGCCGAAGATCGGGTTGCAGTGCGTGACCGGCGCCGCTTCGGTGAGGCCGTACCCCTCCACCAGACGCCCGCCGGTGAGCTCGCGGAAGCGCCGCGCGGTCTCGACGTGCAGGGGGGCGGAGCCCGAAATGCACGCCTCGATCGACCTCAGGTCGTACGACTCCGCGAGCGGCGAGGCGTTGATCGCGTTGTAGATGCGCGGAGCGCCGGGAAAGAGCTTCGGCCGGTGCCGCTGGATGTCCTTCAGCACGCGCTCGAGGTCGAACTCGGGCTCGAGGATGAGCGCCGCCGCCGCCTGCACGGCGAGGTTCATCACGACGGTCAAGCCGTAGACGTGGAACAGCGGCATGACGGCCATGATCGCGTCCTGCCCGTCGCGCAGGTTCGTGAACCACGCGCGCGACTGCAGAGCGTTGGCGACGAGGGCGCGGTGCGACAGCATCGCCCCCTTTGGCACGCCGGTCGTGCCTCCGGTGTACTGAAGCACCGCGACATCGGAAGGCGCGGTAGCGACCGCCGTCGGGCGCGCGCGCGTGCGCAGCACCTCTCTGAACGAACGCGCGCCCTGGTCGGCGCGGAAAGCCGCGCGGTGTCCCCCGCTGCGCTCCTTGGTCAGCGTGAAGGCGGCGCGGAGTACCGGCGGCATCTCCTCCTTGATGTTGGTCACGATGACGTCGCGCACCGCGGTCTCCTGGCGGGCGGCCTTCGCCAGCGGATACAGGCGCGACAGCACCACGAGCGTCCGGGCGCCCGAATCGGCGAGCTGCGAGCGGATCTCCGGCGCGGTGTAGACGGGGTTGCACGGGACCGCGACGCCACCGGCGCGCAGCGTCCCGAAGAAGGCGATCAGGAACTGCGGGCAGTTGGGGAGCATGAGCGCGACGCGCTCGCCGGGCCGCACGCCCAGCCCCTGGAGGCCCGCGGCGAACGCATCGACCCGCGCGCGCAGCGACCCGTAGCTGCGCCGGTGGCCGAAGAACACCGTCGCGGTCGCTTTGGGGTACGCGTCCGCGGTCGCGTCCAGCATCGCCGTCAACGTCACCTCGGGGTACACGAGCGACGCGGGCACGCCTGGGTCGTAGTGGCGGGTCCACGGCCGGCTCGCGGCCGGTGGCGCCTCGTTCGCGACGACGGCGACGGGCCTCATCGAAGGAGCTCCTCGGCGACGATCATCCGCTGCACCTCGCTCGTGCCCTCGTAGATCCGCAGGATGCGGGCGTCGCGATACGCGCGCTCGATGCCGAGCTCCTTCATGTATCCCATGCCGCCGTGGATCTGCAGCACGCGATCGGCGACGCGGCCCGCCATCTCGGAGGCGTACAGCTTGGCCATCGCCGCCTCGGTCGGGATGCGCCGTCCCTGGTCGAGCTTGCACGCGGCGTCGTACACCATGAGCCGCGCGGCGTGGATCTCGACGGCCGAGTCCGCGAGCATCCATTGGATCGCCTGGTTCGAGGCGATCGGCCGTCCGAACTGCGAGCGCCCCTTTGCGTACGCCGTAGCGATCTCGAGGAGATACTGGCTCGATCCGACCGCGCCCGCGGCGAGCGACACCCGGCCGATCTCGAGCGCGGCGAGCGCGGCGCGAAACCCGCTCCCGGTCGCGCCACCGAGCACGTTCTCCGCCGGCACCTCGCAGTCCTCGAAGACGAGCTCGCTGGTGTGCGATCCGCGCAGCCCCATCTTCCTGTCGACCCGGCCCACGCGGAACCCGCGAAAACCCTTCTCGACGATGAACGCCGTGATCCCCCGGGCGCCCTCCTCGCGGTCTGTCGCGGCGTACACGACGACGACGTCCGCGATCGGGCCGTTGGTGACCCAGATCTTCGTGCCGTTAAGCAGCCAGCGGTCTCCCCGCGCGGTCGCGGTCGTCCGCAGCGACGCCGCGTCCGATCCCGCGCCGGGCTCGGTCAGGGAGAACGCCGCGATCCGCCGCCCCGCGGCGAGGTCGGGCATGTAGCGGCGCTTCTGCTCCTCGGTGCCCGCGAGGAGGATCGACATCGTGCCGATCGAGGTGTGCGCGCCGATCACGTTCGAGAACGCGGCCGAGGTCCGCCCGAATTCCTCGAGCGCCAGGCAGTAGCCGAGGTCCCCCGCGCCCACGCCACCGTATTCCTCGGGGAACGGCAGGCCGAAGAACCCGAGCGCGCCCATCTCGGCCAGGAGCTCGGGCGGGATGCGGTCCTCATCCTCCACCTGCTTCTCCAGCGGCCGCAGGCGCTCCTCGACGAACTGCCTGACCGTCCGCCGCAACAGGGCGAGGTCCTCTGGAATGTCGAAATCCATGGCTACGGCGCTCCGAGTGCCCGCGCCGCGCGGGCGCCGACGAGTCCCGTGCGGCCGCCGCTGCTCACGTTCCTCGATGCCCGGTGCGCGCCGATGTCCCGGGGTCCGAGGGACCCTGGGCCCCTCGTTCGCCGACCTCGCCGACGTGGATCGCGGCGATGCCGAGCGTCAGGCGCTCGTAGCGCACGCGGCTGAAGCGCGCGTCGCGCATGAGCGCGGCGAGCGCGTCCGCGCGCGGGAATGGGCGGAGCGAGCGTGGCAGGTAGCGGTACGCCTCGGCGTCCGCGCCTAGGACGGTCGCGAGCCGCGGCGCTATCCGCTCGAAGTAGGCGCGGTACAACCGGGCGAACGCGGGGGGACTCGGATGCGACAGCTCGAGGATCACCGCCCGGCCCTTCGGCCGCAGGACGCGGCGGAACTCCGCGAGCGATCGCGGCAGATCGCCGACGTTGCGGATCGTGAAGCCGCTGACGATGCGGTCGACGGACGCGTCGGGCAGCGGGAGCGCCTCCGCGCTGGCGATGACCGGCGTGTACCGCCGGCCGGCAGGCAGCGTGCGAGAGCGCCGCACCGAGACGGCGAGCATCCCGGCGGAGATGTCGACGCCGAACACGCGCGCGGTCGGCGCCGATGCGGCGAGCAGCGCGAACGACAGGTCGCCGGTCCCCGCACCCACGTCGACGGCGCGCTCGCCGCGCCCGAGGCGCGCGATCGCGACGGCGCGCCGCCTCCACCGGAGGTCCGTGCCTAACGACAGGACCCGGTTCAGCCGGTCGTACCGCGCGGCGATCCGGTCGAACATCGCGCCGATCCGCGCGTCGTGGTCAGCGCTGATCATCCGGCAACGCTAACCTCTTTTCCGTGGCGACCGTGCTCTTCGTCTACGCGCATCCGGATGACGAATCGTTCGGGATCGCCGGCACCGCGATGAAGCTGGCGGACGCCGGACACACGACCGCGCTTATGACGCTCACGCGGGGCGACGCCGGTCTCTGGTTCGGGCGCGAGGCCGGCTCCTGGAGCCCGCGCGAGCTGGCAGAGGAGCGGGCCCGCGAGTGGCGCGCGGCCGTGGAGGAGATCGGCTTTCGCCACTCGCGGCTCCTCGAGTGGCCCGACGGCGGAGTCGCCGTGTCACCCATGGATGAGGTGACCGGCGGGATCGTCGAATACATGCGCGAGGTGCGCCCTGACGTCGTGTGCACGTTCGGGCCAGAGGGCGCCGGCAGCGAGCACGACGACCACCGGGCGACGTCGTTCCTCGCGGCGCGCGCGTTCGCGCGGGCGGCGATCGCCGACCAGTACCCGACGCGTGGACCGGCGCACGCGGCGAACAGACTCTTCTTCAACGCCGCTCCCCCGTTCAGCGGCGAACACCTCACCTACGGCGCTCTCTCGGCGACGCACTCGATCGAGATGGGGGCGTACCGCGACCGCAAGGCCGCGGCCTTCGAATGCCACAGGACGCAGTTCAAGGACCGTGACCGCTTCTACGACATCCTCGAAAAGCGCGCGGGCAAGGAGCACTTCCACCTCGCGATCGATCGCAGCGGCGCCCCGGCGTCCGGCGACGACCTGCTCGTGTAGGAGGATCCGATGGAGCTCGTGACGCTGCCCTTGGTCCTCGCGGTCGTGCTGCTCGAGATCACGATCGGCGGCGCCTTCGTTCTCTGGTTCATCGACCGCCGGCGGGAGGCGCCGACGGGCTTCGTGCGGCTGACGGCATCGGTGGGGGTCGGCACGGCGGCTCTCGCGACGGCGCTCGTGCCGGCGCTGCCGCGTGGCGACATCCTCGACCGCGCGGGTCTGTCGGCGGGGCCGCTGGCGCTTTTCGGGATGGCGATCTTCGTCGTCCTTGCGCTCGCGGTCATCGCGCTGGTCGCGACGTTCACCGCGTGGCCGCGGTTCCGCGGCGCGTCGAGCATCGCCGTGTTGATCGGGGGCACCATCGCGCTCCTCTTCGCCGCGGTGGCGCGGCCGACCAACTCGCCGTACGACATCTTCGCGCTCGTCGCGCTGCCCATCGGAGCGCTCGCGCTGGGTGGCTCGGATGGAGCGATGCTGCTCGGCCACTGGTACCTCGTCACGCCGAAGCTCACCACCGGGCCCCTGCGCAAGGCCGCCCTCATCGTCTTCTTCGCCGTCCTCGCGCAGCTGCTCCTGTTCGTCGTGGCGTTCGCGCGCTCCGACATCTCGATGAACTGGCCGGTCCCCTACCTCATCGCGACGGGGATCCGCGGCGGGGTCGGCATCCTCATGACCGGCGTCATCGCGGCGGCCGCGTGGTCATCGGCGAAGACGAACACGCAGGCCGCCACGGGCCTGCTCTACGTCGGCCTCGGGACCGTCCTCGCCGGCGAGATCGCCGCGCGCGTGATGTTCTTCCTCACTGGGGTCTCGATCTAGGTCGCCTCCCGCGGTCTCCAAGTGGCGGCGTTCCGCCGCGCGGATCGCGTGCCTCCTGGCCGTCGAGGTTGCGAAGCGGCGATGCGAGCAGCCCGACCGACGCGAGCACGACGGCGTAGCCGCCGGCGACGATGAAGGTCGCCGGCGCACCGATCGCGCCG